>NZ_JALNTK010000009.1:0-124416 GCF_023161865.1 Pseudoalteromonas sp. 2CM36K | reverse complement strand
GAACCCCGAACCCCGAACCCCGAACCCCGAACCCCGAACCCCGAACCCCGAACCCCGAACCCCGAACCCCGAAGCTAAGCAATTTGCTTTTCAGCTAGGTTTAATTCCATGATTGCCTTTAACAATCGGTATAAATTAATGGACGCGTCAATTTCTTCTTTACGGTTGGTTAAGCTTTCAATATTTAAACCCAGTGGCACACCTAAGTGAGCACAGCTTTTTAAAATTGAGTCGAGGTTTTCGCGACAAATACGCACCGATTCGCTTAGCGTATTTTCCGAATCAAGCATGCGCCATTTAGTTGCCTCTGGCACTGAGATACCTAGCCACTGCATAAACTCTAAGGTTTTTTCACCACCACAAGGCGTAAAGGTTAATATAATCCGATTGGGTGTCAGGCCTTGTGCTTTGCATGTGCGCGCATAACTGGTTATTAAATCTATGGTTGCTTGTGCGTTGTACACGGCTTGAGAGATAAAAAACTGGCACCCTTGTGCTGTTTTTTCTATTAAGCGTTGGTGCTCGTTGCGCTTATTGGCATGGCGCTCAGCAATGGTTACACCACCTAAAAAGAAGTCTTCAGACTGCTCTGCCAGAGTTTTGTAGGCATTCGGTAAGCTCAGCTTTATATCACCTGCTGATGAAGGGCTACCCACTAACACCACGTTTTTTAAATCGTAGTCATTTTTAGTTTCATCTAACCACGCTTTAAACTCACTCACACCGCGCTGAGCTACACTTTTATAAGTAATTACATCAAGATCAGATAAGCCTCGTAAGAGTTGACTGTACTCGCGCGGATCAACTGTTTGCTTAAATGCAAATGGACGCGCTTGCTCTGTACGGCTGCTTTCATCTTGAATGTCATAAATAATTACGCCGTCATATTCAATTTCGTGTAAACGGCCTAATAACTTTTCGGCAATGACTTTTAATTGCGCTTTATCAGTCCCAATTTTTGGCGGTGTTGTGCCAATTAGGTAAACACCTTGGTTGGTGTCCTGTATTTTTTCTTGAAGTGATAAAGCCATAATCCCCATTCCAGCTTAATTTGTAATGATGGATTTAATATAGCAGCCATTTAGACGTCTAGATAGATTTATTTATTGAAAATTTCTCAACTAACGTGAATTATTTTCATAGTTAAATTAAATAACTGACACAGTTGTTTACATAATTAATAGGCTTAGGGCTCTTATATTTAATTACTTTACGGCATACTTAGTTTGGTAAATGTTTTAATACAACAACAAATTTGCTCGATTTAAAAAGGGATAACAATGAAATTTAAATTATTGGCAACTAGCCTAGCGGTATCGCTGGCCTTAACAGGTTGTGCTATGCAGCAAAGTCAAAACACGCAAACAGCAGCTCAACAAGAACAAGTTAATAAAGCAGATGAGCGTGTTTTTTCACAAGATTACCTAATAGAAGAGCTAGATAACGGCCTACGTGTGATGGTAGTTAAAACCGATTACCCAGATGTAGTATCGCTACAAATACCTGTATCTGTTGGCTCGCGTAATGAAGTGGAAGCAGGTAAAACTGGTTTTGCTCACTTTTTTGAACACATGATGTTTAAAGGCTCTGAAAAGTTTCCGCAAGATGTGTATTCAGATATTTTAAAAAATTCTGGAGTTGATAACCGCGCCTACACAACTAACGATTACACTAACTACCACTTAAATTTTTCAAAACAGCATCTTGATAAAGTACTTGAGATTGAAGCGGATATTTTTCAAAACTTAAGCTACACCGAAGAGCAATTTAGAACGGAAGCGCTAACGGTTAAAGGCGAGTACTTAAAAAATAATGCCAGTCCAATTCGTAAATTATTAAGTGCGGTACGCCAAGAAGCGTTCGATAAACATACCTATAAACACACTACTATGGGCTTTTTTGAAGATATTGAAGCCATGCCAGATCAAATGGCCTACGGTAAAGAGTTTTTTGATAAGTTTTATAAGCCTGAATATGTATCGCTTGTAATTGTTGGTGATGTTGATCCAAAACAGACCATGGCGATGGTTAAAAAACACTGGGGTAACTGGCAAAAAGGCGACTATGTTGCTGATATTCCAAAAGAGCCAACTCAGCAAGCGCCAAAATATGTGCATGAGCAAAACGAGGGGTTACCTGGACACTGGCTACTTGTGTCGTATAAAGGCGCTGCATGGGAGCCTCAGAAAAAAGACAGAGCCGCATTAGATTTACTGTCGCAGCTTTATTTTTCGAGCAATTCAGATATTTACCAAGAGCTGGTAGTAGAAAAACAAATCGCGAGTCAAATGTTTACCTATAACCCTGAAACTAAAGATCCAGGGTTACTGCATGTATTTGTAAAAGTTGAAAATGCCGATGATTTAGCCACAGTGCGTGATGCTATAAACCGTACGTATGCCAAAGCGCGTACCGAGTTGGTTGATAGCCAAAAACTCAGCGATTTAAAGTCTAATCTTAAATACAGCTTTATAAATGGTTTAGATTCATCGCAAGCAATTGCCTCTACCCTTGCCAGCTATATGCATTTTGAGCGCGATCCTGAGGTGATTAACCAGCTGTATAAATCGGCAGACAATATCACTAGCGAAGATATTAGAGCCATTGCCAATAAGTACTTTGTTGATAATGCGCGCACCACAATTACTATGTCGGCACTTGATAAAGCCCCTGGTTTTGAACAAGAAAGCGATTTAGATGCCTTGGTAGCAAAATATCAGCAAGCACCGAGTAAGCCTATCTTTAACGTGCTTGATAAAACTAATAGCTCGCCGTTAATCGATATTAACTTATTATTTAATACCGGTGCGGCTGCCGATCCGCAGGGTAAAAAAGGCGTGGCAGCACTCACTGCCGCAATGCTGGCGCAAGGTGGCTCAACCTCAATGAGTTACAAAGAAATTAAAAAGGCAATGTACCCGCTGGCGGGTAGTTTTGGTTATCAAATAGATAAAGAAATGCTGTCGTTCCAAGGGCGTATTCATAAAGATAATGCAGCTCAGTGGTATGCTTTAGTGAGTGAGCAGCTGTTAAGCCCAGGCTTTAGAGAAGATGACTTTAAACGTCTGAAAAAAGAAATGATCGATGGCATTAAATCGGGTTTAAAAGCTTCTAACGACGAAGAGTTGGGTAAAGAAGTGCTCTACAGTGTGCTTTATAAAGGCCACCCTTATGAAAGCTATAACTACGGTGACTTATCTGACTTAGAAGCGCTCACTCTTGATGATGTTAAAGCGTTTTATAATGCTGAACTTACACAAGCTAAACTTACTGTGGGTTTAATTGGTGCTGTGCCTGAAAAACTTAAAGCACAAATGTTAGCTGACTTGGCGACACTTCCAAAAGGCGAACAAAGCCGCTTAACAATCCCTGATGCGCCAGTGCTTAAAGGTCATCATGCAACAATTGTTGAAAAGTCAGCGCAATCAACGGCTGTGTCGTTCGGGTTTCCTATTGATACCATTCGTAGCAGCGAAGACTGGACCGCATTGTGGCTAGTGCGTTCGTACTTTGGTGAGCATCGCAGTTCTAACAGTTACTTGTACGAACGTATTCGTCAAACACGTGGTATGAATTACGGTGATTACGCCTATATTGAATACTTCCCTAGAGGTATGTTTCAAACTAAACCGGATGCAAACTTAGGGCGCTCTGAGCAAATATTCCAAGTGTGGTTGCGTCCACTGCGCTCAAACAACGATGCGCATTTTGCTACCCGTACCGCACTATTTGAGCTAGATAAGCTAATTAAAAATGGTATGACCGAGGCAGATTTTGAAGCCACACGTAACTTTTTAATTAACTTTGTGCCACAAATGGTTGCTAGTCAAAATCGCCAGTTAGGTTATGCGCTAGATAGCGAGTTTTATAACACCGATAGTTTTGTAAACTACGTCACAAGCAAACTGAAAACATTGACTGTTGGCGATGTAAATCGAGTGATTAAAGACAACCTACAAACTGAGAATATTCACTATGTGTTTGTTACCGGTGATGGTGAAGATATGCAAAAACGTTTAGCAACTATGCAAACCTCGCCTATGGTGTATAACACCGATAAGCCTGCCGAGTTAGTGGCTGAAGATAAGGTAATTGCTGATTATAAACTGGCAATTCCTGCAAAAAATATTGAAGTAGTAAAGGTGGATAAAGTATTTCAATAATTTAAGTTCTTAAATATAAAAAAATGCCCCTGTGTCGTAAGCATTGGGGCATTTTATAAATGGTTAAATCTGCATAGCTGTCATATGACATGACTTGAAAAAAGTAATATAAGCCTGAAATTTAACTGGTTATATCTAATAACCAGAACAAATAACGAAGGGATTAACACCTAGGCGGCTAAATCCGTTAGAATTGGCCTTAGGCTCTTTGTACTAATCTTAAGGCATTATTATGCGTCATGAAATTTGGCAACAGCTTCGTAGCGAAGCAAATGAAGTAGTAACTCGTGAACCCCTTTTAGCGAGCCATGTGTATTCGTGTATTTTAAATCATGAGTGCTTAGGGTCGGCATTGAGTTTTATTGTTGCTAATAAACTAGCTGATGCTGTGGTTTCTGCTTTTACAATCCGTGAGCTGTTTGACCAAGCTTTTGTAAAGTGTGACCGGATGCTGACACATGTTGCTCATGATATTAAAGCGGTAAAAGATCGTGACCCTGCGGCCGAAACCTATCTTACCGTGATTTTAAATTTAAAAGGGTTTCACGCGATACAAGCACACCGTTTAGCAAACTGCTTATGGCAACAAAATCGTAAAGAGCTTGCGCGCTTTATTCAAAGCCGTACCTCAGAGGTGTTTGGGGTTGATATTCACCCTGCCTGTAAAGTCGGCCAAGGCATTATGTTTGACCATGCTACCGGTATTGTAATTGGCGAAACTGCCGTGATTGAAGATAATGTATCTATATTACAATCGGTTACATTAGGTGGTACGGGTAACGAGCAAGGCGATCGCCATCCTAAAATTAGAGCGGGCGTACTTATTGGTGCGGGCGCTAAAGTGTTGGGTAATATTGAAGTGGGCGAGGGCGCACGTATTGGTGCAGGCTCTGTGGTACTAAGCCCTGTGCCACCTCATACTACCGCTGTTGGTGTACCTGCAAAAATTATTGGTCGTCCTGATTGCGAGTGTCCGGCAGAGAGTATGAACCAAAACTTTTTAGAGTACCCCGAGCCAGAAAACGAATCGCACACCAGTGCAATGCTTTAATTTTTGAGTACCTAGAAATGATATATAAAAGTAACATTGTGGCTATGCTGCTCTGTTTTTCTTCAGGCGTGGCGTTAGCAAGTGGTTACTTTTTGTTTTTTAAAGATTCCACACGTGTTTCCTTAGCGCCCAAACAACCAGTAATCTCTTCGGCTAGCACTCAAGTCAATAATCAAGCAACTACTTTGCAAGGTTTAGTGCAGGTTAATAAAGCCCATGCGGCTGATCAACAAACTCAGCTAGCACAACATGTGGTTGAGCTTAATCAGCGGCTTGAAAAAAAATCAATCCAGCTTAAGCAATCTCAACAACAGCTAAAGCTAAATCAATTAGAAAGTGTAGAGCTTGATGATGAGCTCGCAATACAGTTTGAGCATGAGGCTGATAATCTCGAATGGAGTTACGAGCTTGAAGTCGCGTTAACTGACTTTTTAATTATTAATGAGTTTGCAGATAGCGCTGAGCTTACAGCGCTAAAGTGTAAGCAAACAATTTGTAAGTTTGAGCTTACCATAAACCAACATGCCGTTAATTATGGAGCTAAATTATGGCGCGAGCTAAACGATAAGCTTCACCTTGAACCTTGGTGGCAGCAATTTAAACTCAGTGCATCTCAATCTAACGATGCCCGTATTGAGTTTACTGTTAGTACACAAGGCTAGCGCTTAGCAATATGGCTAAGCTTCTACCTTTGAAATAACCTGACCATCTACTAACTCAGTGGTCAACACATCACCCACTTTTACATCTTCCACTGATTTAACCACTTTATTTTGCGCCGTTTTCGTTATGCTGTAACCGCGCGCTAATACATTAAGGGGGCTAACCGAATCAAGCCGACTCGCCTGTAAGGCAAGGGTGTTATTTGCTTGTTGCAGTTGATGCTGCATCGCTTGGTGTAACCTTGCATGGAGCTGGGCTAACTGATGGTTTGCATTTGCTAGCTTTTTATCTGGTGATTGGCGCATTAGTCTGGGTGTTAAATTAGCTAACACGCGTTCTTGTTGATATAAACGCTGACGAATTGCCTGTTGCAGTGCAATACTCAACTCATCTAAGCGTTGTGATTTTTGGTTTAGCTGATTGCGCGGGTGACATAAATTTAAGCGATGCTGCAACTGTATGGCTTGTGCGCGTTTATCGGCAATGTCGTGTTTAAATGCATTCGCTAAACGATTAATTAACTGATTAACCCTATTATGTAGCTCTTGTGTATTGGGGCTTACGAGCTCTGCGGCTGCAGAAGGGGTTGCGGCGCGTACATCAGCGACATAATCGCTAATTGTGGTATCTATTTCATGGCCAACAGCGCTCACAATGGGCAGCGAGCTTTGATAAATAGCACGAGCAAGTTGTTCATGGTTAAAGCACCATAAATCTTCTAATGAACCACCACCGCGTCCGAGAATGATAACGTCGACTTCATTACGTAAATTTGCCAGCTCTATTTGCTTGATTAAATGGCCATGCGCTTCTTTGCCTTGCACCATCGCAGGGTAAATAACGATTTCTAATTGCGGAGCACGACGTTTTAGTACGGTTAAAATATCTTTGATTGCGGCGCCTGTAGGTGAGGTGATAACCCCTATGCGATTTATGTTTTGGGGTAGGGGTTTTTTATAGGCGGAGCTAAATAAGCCCTCTGCAGCCAAACGCATTTTTAGCGCGTCAAACTCTTGCTTAAGTTGCCCTTCGCCGGCAGGCTCCATATGTTCAACAATAAGCTGGTAGTCACCACGGGGTTCGTACAAAGATACACGTGCTTTAACGGTTACTTGTGCGCCGTTAATTAGTCGGTAACTTTGGTTGCGATTATTGCCTCGCCACATGGCGGCTTTAATTTGCGCTTTATCGTCTTTTAACGAAAAATACCAATGCCCAGAAGCAGGCGCAATAAAGTTAGAAATTTCACCAGTGAGTACTAAAGACGCAAAACCTTGTTCAAGTAAGGCACGTATTTCACGATTAAGGCGAGATACGGTATAAACCGTTTGCGAGGGCTTAGAAAACATAAAAACTACCAAAAAACATTTATAAATCTAGCTTATCATAAATAAATACAAAATATTATTTACTAGTGCCCACAACGCTGTTAAAATTTGGCCGCAATTCCTTATCTTAGATCCACATGTGAGAAGTTGCCAAAATGCTTAGAATCGCTAAAGAAGCTCTTACCTTTGATGACGTACTTTTAGTACCTGGTCATTCTACTGTTTTGCCACATACGGCAAATATTTCAACTCGCTTAACGCGTGGTATCAAACTTAACTTGCCGCTCATTTCAGCATCTATGGATACTGTTACAGAAGCTCGTTTAGCTATTGCCCTCGCGCAGGAAGGTGGTCTTGGTTTTATTCATAAAAATATGACCATTGCAGAACAAGCGAAAAATGTTCGTAAAGTTAAAACCTATGAAGCGGGTATTGTTTCATACCCTGTTACAGTAACTGCCGATCTGACAATTGCAGATGCCGTTGAGCTGTCTCAGGAAAAGGGATTCTCAGGTTTTCCGGTCACCGATAGCGAAAATAACCTTGTAGGTATTGTAACTAGTCGTGATATGCGCTTTGAAACTAAGCTTGAACAGCCGGTTTCAACAGTGATGACGAAAAAAGAAAACCTAGTAACGGTTAAAGAGGGAGCGGCTCGCGAAGATATCTTAAGCTTAATGCACGAACACCGCATTGAGAAGATTCTTGTGGTTGATGATGCGTTTAAACTTAAAGGCATGATCACCGTAAAAGATTACCAAAAAGCACAAGACAAACCAGACGCGTGTAAAGACGAGCAAGGTCGTTTACGTGTAGGTGCTGCGGTAGGTGTTGGCGCAGGTACTGATGAGCGTATTGCTGCATTAGTTGAAGCCGGTGTTGATGTACTACTAATCGATACTTCTCATGGTCACTCACAAGGTGTTATTGACCGTGTTGCAGCGACTCGTCAAGCTTACCCTGATTTACAAATTGTTGCGGGTAACGTGGCAACTGCCGAAGGTGCTATTGCGCTTGCAGATGCCGGTGTTGATGCTGTTAAAGTAGGTATCGGCCCAGGTTCTATTTGTACTACACGTATTGTTACCGGTTGTGGTGTACCACAAATAACAGCTATTTCTGATGCGGTTGAAGGCCTTAAAGGCCGTGATATTCCAGTGATTGCTGATGGCGGTATTCGTTTTTCTGGTGATATTGTAAAAGCATTGGTTGCGGGTGCATCGTGTGTAATGGTTGGCTCTATGCTAGCGGGTACTGAAGAAGCGCCAGGTGAAGTGGAGCTTTATCAAGGTCGTTACTACAAGTCTTACCGTGGTATGGGTAGCCTAGGTGCGATGGATCAAAAAGAAGGGTCATCAGATCGCTACTTCCAAAAATCAAACCAAGCTGACAAGTTAGTACCAGAAGGTATTGAAGGTCGTGTAGCTTACAAAGGGCCAATTGCAACCATTATTCACCAACAAGTGGGTGGTCTTCGCAGTGCAATGGGCTTAACCGGTTGTGCCACAATCGAAGAGCTAAACACTAAACCACAGTTTGTACGTGTAACTTCTGCTGGTATGGGTGAGTCGCATGTTCATGATGTGCAAATCACTAAAGAAGCACCGAACTACCGTTTAGGCTAATCAGCCTTTAACAACTTGAAAAAAGTGGGCTAACCTTTGTTAGCCCTAATATAGTCACGCAGCTTTAGCTGGTGGCGTTTAGCACCTGACTTTACGAGATACTTCATGAGCAAAGACATTCACGATTCACGAATCCTCATTTTAGATTTTGGTTCACAATACACGCAGTTAATCGCCCGTCGCGTGCGCGAAATTGGTGTTTATTGTGAGCTTTGGGCTTGGGATGTAACCGAAGAGCAAATTCGCGAGTTTAACCCACAAGGTATTATCCTTTCTGGTGGCCCAGAATCAACCACGCTTGAAAATAGCCCGCGTGCTCCTGAGTATGTATTCAATGCAGGCGTTCCAGTACTTGGTATTTGTTACGGCATGCAAACTATGGCAACGCAGCTTGGCGGCAGTGTACATAGTTCAGATAAAAAAGAATTTGGTTACGCACAAGTTGAAAAAGTGGGTAACTGTGCATTATTTGATGCCATTGAAGATCATATTACTGATGGCGGCAATGGCGTACTAGATGTGTGGATGAGCCACGGTGATAAAGTAATGGAAATTCCAGATACGTTTAAAACCACAGCTAAAACATCTACCTGCCCGCATGCGGCAATGTCTAACGAAGAAAAACGCTTTTACGGTGTACAATTTCACCCAGAAGTAACGCACACACATCAAGGTCAACGTTTACTAGAGCGTTTTGTTATTGATATTTGTGGTTGTGAAAAATTATGGACGCCAGCAAAAATAATTGATGACGCCATTGAACGTATCAAAGAAACTGTAGGTGAAGACGAAGTTATTTTAGGCTTATCAGGCGGTGTAGATTCATCGGTTGTGGCTATGCTTATTCACCGTGCTATTGGTGAGCGACTAACCTGTGTATTTGTTGATAACGGGCTACTTCGTTTAAACGAAGGCCAGCAAGTAATGGACATGTTTGGCAATAAGTTTGGTTTAAACATTGTTAAAGTAGATGCCGAAGACCAATTTTTAAATGACTTAGCAGGTAAATCAGACCCAGAAGATAAGCGTAAAGCCATTGGCCACACGTTTATTAATGTATTTGATGAGCAAGCCAAAAAGCTTAAAAACGCAAAATGGTTAGGTCAAGGTACAATTTACCCTGACGTAATCGAATCAGCAGCTTCAGCGACAGGTAAAGCACACGTAATTAAATCGCACCATAATGTGGGCGGCTTACCAGATGATATGCAAATGGGTTTAGTAGAGCCATTACGTGAGTTATTTAAAGATGAAGTACGTAAAATTGGTTTAGAGCTAGGTTTACCGTACGACATGCTTTACCGTCACCCATTCCCAGGGCCAGGTTTAGGTGTGCGTGTACTTGGCGAAATCAAAAAAGAGTACTGTGACTTACTTCGCCGCGCTGATGCTATCTTCATTGAAGAGCTTCACAAAGCAGAGCTTTATCATAAAGTAAGCCAAGCGTTTACTGTATTCTTACCGGTTAAGTCGGTAGGGGTTATGGGCGATGCACGTAAGTATGATTGGGTTGTTTCACTTCGTTGTGTAGAAACCATCGACTTTATGACTGCGCGTTGGTCACATTTACCGTATGAATTCTTAGGTGTGGTTTCAAACCGTATCATTAACGAAATCGACGGTATCTCTCGTGTTGTTTACGATATTTCAGGTAAACCACCTGCCACTATCGAATGGGAATAATCCTCCTGTTACTGTAATTTCGTAATAACTAACGGCGAATTAGCATGCTAATTCGCCGTTTTGTTTATTTAAAAAGCAAACAAACCAAAAAGTTGATTTTTTACTTTACCTTTGTCAAAAGGTCTTTATAATTCATCGTCATTGCAGGGGCGTAGTTCCAATTGGTAGAACAGCGGTCTCCAAAACCGACGGTTGGGAGTTCGAATCTCTCCGCCCCTGCCAT
Source organism: Pseudoalteromonas sp. 2CM36K (assembly GCF_023161865.1). Taxonomy (NCBI): domain Bacteria; kingdom Pseudomonadati; phylum Pseudomonadota; class Gammaproteobacteria; order Alteromonadales; family Pseudoalteromonadaceae; genus Pseudoalteromonas; species Pseudoalteromonas sp. 2CM36K. The sequence goes on along the minus strand of NZ_JALNTK010000009.1, from coordinate 113,680 downwards.
CTCTTCTTTACATTGTTTTGATTACTTCCTATATTATTCTCTTACTAATCCATCGAGTTGTTATGCATTCACGTTACGCATCTGTTTTTGGTATAGAAAAGCTTGAACTTAATCAACACTTTCGCCCAGCTCAAGCTGAGTTGTCAGCGACTTCATCGTTAATACTCTGTGATACATTAAAAAATGATATTGAGCGTGCCTTTGCGCCTGTAACAATAAACTCAATTGTTAAATCGCCAATCATTGAGTTTAGTGAGCAACAATTAGGCCTGCCTGATTCAAACCTAACCTGTGCGCAAAAACGTGCGTTATGGGCTTTAATGAGTGAACACCTTGATACACTTTAAGTCGGTTAGTGATGATAATATCAATGAGCTGATGGCCATTGAAAATGCCTGTCATACACACCCTTGGACGTTAAAAACAATGCAGTCGTGTTTGCAGGGCCGCTATTTTAATTTAGCTGCGTTCGATGATGAGCAAATGATAGGCTTTTACATTGGTGAAAAAGCAGGGCCCGATTTTACCTTAATGGACATTTGTGTCGCCCCGAGCTTTCAGGGACGAGGGTTTGCTAAGCAGTTATTAACGCAGTTTATAGCGTATGGCGAGCAACATAGTGCCGAAAACTTATTTTTAGAAGTGAGAGAGTCTAATACGCGGGCGATTGCTTTGTATGAACGCGCAGGCTTTACTGAAATGTCTGTGCGTAAAAATTATTACCCCAGCGATGCGCCCAATAAAAATGGCTTTGAAGATGCGATTTTAATGGGCATGGCACTGGGTTTAAATTTTTAATGATTACTTATTAGCGATGGCTTGTTCTATTGCTGTAATGAGTTCTACAACGCGTTTTTCTCTTTGAGTCATATCATTGCCTTTTAAACTTTGCTCAAGCGCTGATGCGCTATGGTAAATATCATCAAAGTTAAAGCAACCAGCACTGCCCTTAATACTGTGGGCAAGTGCGCGTAGTGTTTCGCAATCTTGGTTGTTATAAAGGGTTTTTATCTGCTTTAAGTAATCAGGTAAACTTGCCAAATAATTAGCATTTATTTGCTGAAATTTCTCACTTTTTAATAAGCTATCCCACTTATTTTGATTATCGCGTTCAAGGTGTAAATAGCTGACTAATACATTTTCTAGTGCGTCTTTATCAATGGGTTTAGCCAGCGCTTTGTTACAGCCTGCTTTAAGGTAAGTATCTATATCATGGTTCATGACATTTGCGGTCAGGGCGATAATTGGGCCATCGTAGGCGGCATCTCTGAGCATTTTAGTTGCTTCTAAGCCGCCCATAACCGGCATTTGCATATCCATGATTATAAGCTGATAGTCGTTCACTAGTGCCATTTCTACTGCTTGTGCGCCATTATTGGCTATATCAGGCTCTAACCCCCATGTTTGAAGGAGTAATTTTATCAGCAACTGATTATCGGGGTTATCTTCTGCCACTAAAATATGCGCATCAAAGTTATTGGTTGCAAAAGAAAGTTGCGGGTCTTTTTCGGGTGATAGCTGAGAGTGTTCAGTCAAAAAAAGGTTACTACTAAGCCCATTACCTAAATGGCAATCTATATCGATAGTAAAGCAACTACCCACACCCACTTCACTGGTTACGCTGACATCGCCACCGAGCAGTTGAGCCAAATTTTTTGAAATACATAGCCCTAATCCTGTACCACCAAATCGGCGTGTGGTTGTGGCATCAGCTTGTTCAAATGGCGTAAATAATCGACTTATTTGGTTTGCCGACATGCCTATACCGGTGTCTTCAACTATAAATGTAAGAATTTTTGGTGCTTGAAACTTTGCCGTAATTGTTACTTGGCCTTGCTCAGTAAATTTAACTGCGTTACTGGCAATATTAATCAGTATTTGTTTTAAACGAGTAACGTCACTATTTATGGTATGCGGCAAAGGTAGCGAATAATTAATCGTAAATGACAGCTGTTTCTCTTGCGCTAAAGGTTTAATGATTGATTCAACATCATGAATAAGTTGTACAACATTTAACGGCGTTTGCTCAACCGCCAGTTTTTCGGCTTCAATTTTTGAAAGATCGAGAATGTTATTAATAAGCTCTAACAAATGTTTTGAATTACGTAGAATAGTGCCTAAATGATGTTTGTCATTGGTTGCTTTTTCGCTATGCAGTAGTTGCTCTGTAAATCCCATAATAGCTGTAAGCGGAGTGCGAATTTCATGACTCATATTGGCTAAAAAGCGGCTCTTAAGCTGGTTTGCTTGTTCTGCTTGGGCGATGGCGGTTTCAAGCTTACTATTCATTGATTCAAGTGCCTTAGTACGACTCTCTACTTTATCTTCTAAATGATGCTTATATTCTTCTAGTTGCTGCTGATAATGCTTAATTTGGTTAATCATGTGATTAAAGTCGTTAAACAGTATGCCCACCTCATCGGTAGTATAAGCAGGCAGTGTGACTGAGAGGTCGCCATCACCAACGCGATGACTTGCTTCACCTAGTAATTCAATTGGGTTAAGCAGTAAATTGCGTACCACAATAAAAATTAAGATCGGTAGGGTGATCACAGAAATAATTACAATTAGCCCGGTGATGACACTAATTGCTTTACCTGATTGATACAGTACCGCTTTAGGAATGGTCGACACATAATAGTAGCCGCCACTCATTTGGGCTGCAAAAATCAATCGTTCTACTTTATCAACGCTCGAAAACTCAATGGTTGATAAGCTGCCAATATCAGCTAGGTCATTAATTTTATTAAGTTCATACTCACTAACATAGTGGCCACGCATTTTATAATCAGAGCTAAATAAAATTTTACCATCATTGGCGAGTAGTAAATTTAAGGTATTGTTATAAGGGGCTTCTAAAATACTGGTGTTTAAAATCGAAGGTTCGACCTTAAGGACAATAAAACCAAGTTGTTGTGGGCGTTTTAAATAGTAGTCAACGCTGTATATGCGTTGCACAAAATATAAGTTGGTGGTGCCATCTTCTTTTTGCACCATAAACTGCTGCTGGCTTAAATTACTTTGTTTAACTTGATCAAAAAACGGATAAGACTTTGGCGCGACAGTTAAATTACTGGAGTAATAGGCATCACTTTCACCGGTTTTTGAGACTAAATTAATACTAATAATATCAGGGTAGGCTTCACTGTAACTGGCAAATACATCCATTAACGCGCCAAGGCGATAGGTATAGCTGGCGTCTTCAAATAAACCTTTAGCTAAAAAGTCACTTAGTACCGGTGAGGCAGAGAGTAACTTAGCCGTTGCATGAAAAGAGTCTATATAGTTGAATACTTTTTGCTGTTGTTGCTCTACAAAGCGACTCATGATCAAGTCAGCTTGTTTTTGCGTAGAGTTAGTTACATTAGTGAGCGTAAACCCACCTAAAAATAACAACGGCAGTATAACCAGTGGAGTTATATACCATAATAATCGAATACTTAGCTTACTGGTTTTCATTACCCAACATCAAATCCTCCATTTAATCGACCAATAGTATGATTTACAGCACTATTACTCAAGCTTGGTGTTAAGTTAGTGGGCAATTTATAGCGTTATTGTTAATAATCGCTGAAAACACCAAACTTAAAAAAGATCCGTTAATAACTAACCATTGATTGTTTATAGCGCCAAGATCAGCGAAGGTAGTCTTCAATTACGATTAACTTTACGGATAGCGTCACAAGAGCTAATTTGGGTTCTTGTTGGGGTATGTTGCGCTTTCTAGGTTAGCTTGTTTTTAGCCTTGAAAGCTCAGCATACTAAAATACAAATACATCCGTATATCAACAAAAAGAGCCTTTTTAATGGCAGACCAAAATCTCCTTAGCGAAATTAATAAACGCCGTACCTTTGCGATCATCTCGCATCCTGATGCCGCCCAGCCTTTCAACGCTTAAAACCACCTTTCATTGCACACCACAATCACATCTCTACGTACTGAATTTAAAGGCTTTTTGTCTTTTTCTCGTTTCTTTGCTTTTCAATGATGTTCAAGCGTAACCTCGGGAAGTGTGTACAAACTTGAGTACAAATTCCGTTTTAGAGGTCTTTGGCGAAAATTCCATGACACAAACCTGGCTGTAGGCCTTGTCGTTACTGGGGTTGACGCGAGTTCTTCTTTAGGCCTTGCTGTATATGAGCTGAGCGACAAAAGTACTTAGGGAGTTTGATGCGTCAGTTCGCGATTATCAGCGAGAGTATCGCTCTTTTGTCGATGACAAAAATCTCCTTCTACTTATATATAATTATGTATCAGTTCATGGCTTTTGATATGTAATGGCTAATCGAATTTGTGTTATTTGAGTTACTGTGATATGTTTTTGTATATAATTATTCTTAAGTGATGCATTAAGGCGTATCGTAATGAGCTATGTAACAGAGCAGATACTAGAAAGTCTTCGAGAAGCTCGGGTACGAAAGGGGTTTAGCCAGAGAGAGTTAAGTGCTCGTTCGGGGGTGCCTCAAAGCCATATTTCGAAAATCGAGTCTGGCAGTGTTGATTTAAGAATATCCAGTTTGATTGCACTTGCCCGTGTACTAGACCTAGAGCTATTGGTTGCGCCTAAAAAATCTGTACCTGCCATCAAGTCGATCATTCGAAGTGGACAAGGTATTAACGGCATCAGCGACGAGGGTGAGCCAATGTCGCCCGCCTATCAGTTAGAGGAAGACGACGATGACTAACCATGTCTCTACGCTCAACGTTTTGCTTTACGGTGAACCCATTGCAACGATCACCAACGTGGGCAATGACAGAACGATTTTTTCCTTTATGGATTCGTACATTAATGACGAATCACGGCCTGTGTTAGGGCTTGGCTTTAAAGATTCGCTAGGTGGCTTGCTGACTAGCTTCAAACCGACCCAAACCAAGTTAACCCCGTTTTTCTCTAACCTTTTGCCAGAAGAAACCATGCGAAATTACCTGGCAGAGCGTGCCGGTGTTAATCCAGCGCGGGAGTTTTTTCTATTGTGGGTACTGGGACAGGATTTGGCAGGCGCAATCACGGTTGTGCCTGCGGATGGTGAAGCTTTACCACCTAGTGTGCATCAAGACATAGAAGATGAAACGAAAACAGATGGGCCAATGCGTTTTTCATTAGCGGGAGTGCAATTGAAGTTTTCAGCTGTGCAGCAGGCAAATGGCGGTTTGACGATCCCAGCAACCGGTCAAGGTGGTTCTTGGATTGTAAAATTGCCGTCGTCTCGATTTGAAGCTGTGCCAGAAAATGAATATTCGATGATGGAACTGGCTCGAATGTTGGGAATGGACGTGCCAGAAACGCAGCTACTCCCTATTAATCGGATTGCTAATATCCCAAATGGCATTGGCAAATTTGGTGACAGTGCGTTTGTGATTAAGCGTTTTGACCGTGCAGATGGTCAAGCTGTTCACATTGAGGACTTTGCGCAAGTGTTTGGCGTTTATCCTCAAGATAAATACAAAAAAGCTAGTATGCGGAATATTGCTCATGTTATCGGTATTGAAGGGCAAGACGAAGACATTGCTGAATTTACTCGCCGATTGGTGTTCAATACTCTAATTGGTAATGCTGATATGCATTTGAAGAATTGGTCTGTGATCTACAAAGATAAGCGCACCGCGTCTATTGCACCTGCTTATGACTTTGTTTCAACCATTCCTTATATCCCCGATGATAGTGCATCGCTTAAGGTGAGCCGTAGCAAGAAATTCAGCGATTTCACGTTGGATGAATTATCACACTTCGCGGCTAAAGCCATGTTACCAGAAAAGTTGGTGTTAGATACCGCAAAGCAAACCGTAGCAGGCTTCCATGAGATATGGGCGAAAGAAAAAGCGCATTTACCCCTCACTAAGACAGTGATTGAAGCCATCGAAACGCACTTACGAAGCATACCGCTACGTTGAATTACTAGTAGCTAAAGCATACATATCGATAAAGATGGTTTAACTTTATGCGATTTTACGGCGCTTTTCGCCGTAAACTGGAAATTTGGTAAACCGCACAATGATACCGGTGTCTTGATAAGGCTGATCTTCTGAACAAATCATGCATCTTTCTGACCATCAACAAGTGATGAATCAGGCGATGATAGCTTTACATTGATTTTCAGGAGAATGCAGATGACAGCAGTAGCGCACCAGGTAACCCCTTTTCTAACATCTTACGAAGTGATGGCTCAATAGTGGTATCAAAGCCGTTTGTGGCAAGCTCTTCTTGTCCGTTCGCGAAAAACAAGTAAGTTCAGGGCTTGGCAGGCGCATTTGATGTGAATCCTGTTCCGACGATTCAGAACATGGCAGCATGTTGGTAGCAAAATGCACTTTGTTATGATTCCTGGTGACTCAATGAAGACATTGGTTACGGTTTTTGCAGTAAAGTGAGCTAATGTAGTATTCGCACTTTATGAATATTACTTATGTGCCATTAGCGGCCACTCAATCTTGACACCAAGTGATCAAAAACCAATCGAATACGTGGTGGTACTGGACCACGTTGAGGGCGATAAATATATAAATCCCAAGGCACAGGCTCGACTTCTTCTAACACTCTCACCAGTTTCTCTTGGCGTAATAAGTCTTGGGCCAAAAAGTCAGGAATTTGAGCAAACCCCAGTCCATTTTGTATAGCCATTAATTCAGCTTCGGTGTCGGCACTTCGAAAACGTGTTATGGATGGCATCCACTGTCTGTCCATGGAAAAAATCCATGGCCAAAGCTTTCCCGTATTGCGATCTACTAACCCTGTAGCCGGCAAGTGGTTTAGATCTTCAATAGACGCAGGCTTTCCCACTTTATTTATTAACTCAGGCGAAGCCACGACATACATATTAATTTTGGTGAGCTGGCGGGCAATAAATCGGCTATCTCTCATGAAGCCGATACGAATCCCAATATCTATTTTTTCGTCAACTACATCCACGCGCTCGTCACTAAGTGTCAGGTCTATATCCAGTTGAGGATGTATTGTTGAGAGTTCCAGTAATACTGGCATTAAGCATTTATGACCAAAACCAACAGGCGCTGCGATACGAACCCGCCCTTGTAATTCATTACCCGAGTTAGGGGCGCTTGTTTGAAACAATTCATCTACAGCGCGCAGGCGTTCTTTTGCTATCACAGCAAATTTTTCTCCAACCAGGGTCACTTGTATGTGTCGAGTATTTCGATGAAATAAAAGCTCCCCTTGCAATCGCTCTAACTCCTTCACTGCTCGTGTCACTGCCTGAGGAGAAATTCCCAGACGGTTAGCCGCTTCTTTAAAGCTGCTGGACTCAGCAGCAGTACAAAATATCCGGAGCATTTCTAATCTGTTAAGCATCACAGTCACATTCAGTTTTGATATGAATACATTAATACTATTCCATTTTTAGGAATTGTGAAATTAAAACTTTTCCATTTATTAATTTCTGAAGGTAAGTAATAATTTGTTTGTTATTTAGACAGATTCATTCATTCAACTGATTTGAGGATATTAACTATGAGCAGTGTTTTAGCAAACAACATCAGCAGTAAAGTCGTTGTTATCACCGGTGGTAGCAGCGGTTTGGGCGAAACAACAGCAAGATATCTGGCTAGTCTTGGTGCGTCAGTAGTGTTAGGTGCCCGCCGTATCGAGAAGCTTGAAGCTATTGCTGCTGACATTCGCTCAGCAGGCGGAAAAGTTGCGGTTCAAGCGACAGATGTGACTAGCCAGGACGAAGTGAAGGCCCTTGTAAATCTTGCACAAGAGCGCTTCGGTAAAGTTGATGTGGTTATCAATAATGCAGGGTTAATGGCGATTGCACCGTTAGCTGAGACTCGAGTTGACGAATGGGATCGCATGATTGACATCAACGTTAAAGGTCTGCTGTATGGAGTAGCCGCAGCGCTTCCGATTTTTCAGGCTCAGGGAACAGGCCACTTTATCAATATTTCATCCGTAGCGGGTGTCAAAGTATTTAGTCCCGGTGGCACGGTTTATAGCGGAACCAAATTCGCTGTTCGCGCTATTGCCGAAGGCTTACGTCATGAAGTTGGGGGTAAAATTCGTTCAACAATCATTTCACCAGGTGCAATCGAATCTGATTTAAAACATGGAAGCTCAGATACTCAGGGTGCAGCCTTTGTAAAAGATTTTTATCAGCAAAATGAAATTCCATCTGACTCTGTTGCTCGTGCTATCGCATACGCAATTGAGCAGCCTGCGGATGTGGATATAAACGAGATTGTTCTGCGCCCAACTGTTCAAGAGTTTTAATTCGTTTAATAAAAGACCTATTAACCAGCGGGTGATTTAACCACCCGCTGAATATTCAGTTTGTGAGGTTATTGATGACAGCGTTAAACAGACAAATGCGTGCTTTGGTATTAGATAGCTATGAAGAGGGTACAGTATTCCGGGATGCCCTGATTAACTTACCCTCTCCATCAGCAGGTCAGGTGCAAGTAAAAATATTTGCAAGTGGCGTCAATCCTATTGATTACAAGATCCGCCAAGGTATCGCTCCTTATGCCATGCCGGAATTACCCGCAGTACTTGGCACCGATTTAGCTGGAGAAATTGTTGCTATCGGCGACGGCGTCACCGACTTTGCAGTAGGCGATGCAGTTTATGGTCTGACTGGCGGAGTGCGAGGATTGCAAGGATCATTGGCTGAATATGCCAACGTAGATGCTGAGTTACTTGCTCTCAAACCGAAAAATTTGTCCATGCGTGAAGCTGCGGCTTTACCTCTGGTTACACTTACCGCTTGGGAAGGTTTGGTTGACAAGACGAATGTTAAAGCGGGCCAGAAAGTCCTTATCCAAGGTGGAGCTGGCGGAGTTGGACATGTAGCTGTGCAAATTGCTAAGGCCTTAGGTGCCGACGTTTATGCCACTGCATCGACTGGAAAACAAGAACTGGTCAAGGCGCTTGGTGCCACGCCGATTGATTATCACACTGTAAGCCCTGCTGACTACGTGGACGCATACACCCAAGGCAAAGGATTCGATATCATTTACGACACTGTCGGTGGCTCTGTACTCGATGCCTCATTAGATATCATTGCACATTATGGACATATTTTAAGTTGTGCTGCATTCAGCTCACATAACTTGGCACCGTCGTCATTACGCTCTGCAACATTGTCAGCGATTTTTGTGTTACACCCACAGCTCAGCGGAGAGGGGCGCAAACATCATGGTGACATTCTGCGGAAAATTACGGCTCTAGTTGAAGCTGGACAAATTAAGCCAATACTCGATCCGTTACGCTTCTCCCTTGACACGGCAATGGATGCACATAATGCTGTAGAGTTGGGGTCCATGGGTAAAGTAGTTATTGATGTAATTGCTTAAAAAGTCATTGTTGTAATTACTTAAAAAGTCATAGTTGAGGATGCATATGAGCCCAAGAAAACTAATTCGAACTGTTCGTTTCCATGAACTAGGTGGCCCCGAGGTATTAACTATTGACTCGCTGGCGAGTCCAAGTTTGCAGGCCACTGATGTACGTATTGCGGTCAAAGTTGTTGGGCTCAATCGTGCTGATGCCATGTTTAGGCGAGGCAGCTATATAGAAAAGGCTGACTTCCCTTCACGAATCGGCTATGAAGCATCCGGGATAGTCATTGAAGTCGGGGAAGAGGTAAATCATTTACGCCTTGGGGACGAGGTTTGTATTGTCCCTCAGATGGGTCTTTCTCAGAATGGCTGCTACGCAGAAGAGATTGTCGTACCAAGTGAATATGTGGCACTCAAACCCGCAGGGCTAACCTTTGCTGAAGGCGCAGCAGCTTGGATGCAGTACCTGACAGCTTATGGCGCTTTGGTCGAAATTGCTAACGTGCAAAAAGGAGATTCAGTACTGATAACCGCCGCATCGAGCAGTGTTGGATTGGCTGCGATTCAAATTGTGAATTCTCTGGGGGGTATCCCTATCGCTACAACTCTAACAGGAGCTAAAAAGGCTGCTGTGCTTAAGGCTGGCGCGGCCCATGTGATTGCAACCCAAGAAGAACCGCTACTGGATAGCTTGAGAAGCATCTTGGGAGAAAACAATTTAAAAATCGCATTTGATGCTGTCGGTGGGCCGCAGATAGCTGAAATTGCTGATGCAATGAGCCCTGAAGGAACAATAATAGTACACGGAGCATTAAGTCCTGAAACAACCCCTTTTCCCTTAAAAATAGCACTTCGTAAAAGTCTGACAGTTAGGGGGTATGTGTTTACTGAAGTTATAAAAGACATCGAGCGTTCTCGCAGAGCAAAGCAATTTATCCACTCGGGTTTATCCGAAGGAACACTCAAGCCTGTCATTGATCGAAGCTTTAAATTTGAAGAGATAGTGGCAGCGCATCACTATCTGGAGTCCAATCAGCAGATTGGTAAAATAGTGGTCGAACTTGATTAGCAGTTCGTAGCTTTCGCTAGTCTCTCAACTCAGTCAGTGCCTGATAATAATTAGCGTGGGCTTTGTTGCGGAAATCGAATGAACTAAATCAGAATCTTACGATCAGATTAGGGACATTCATTTTGATTGCACGTGTTACGCAGATGCATGCCCATTATTACGCGACAGTGGCTGATTTTGGTCGGGAATTTGCATGTTCAGTGGCGAGTAGCGTGGCGGAATTTATTGGAAGGCTTGATAACCCAAGCAATGAGATTTGGACGATCAAACGGGACGATAAAATTCCAGCTTCTGTTGCCATTGATGGTGAAGATCTTGGGCATAATCGAGCACATTTACAATGGTTCATTGTGGACGACTCTTTAAGAGGTTTCGGACTAGGTAAACAGCTTCTCAATTCTGCATTAGCTTTTGCCGATGCTCAGGGTTTCGTCCAAATCAACTTATGGACTTTTTCAGGGCTTAATGCAGCTCGATATCTTTACGAAAGTCAGGGTTTTGCATTGGTGGAAGAGAAGCTAGGCTCAAAATGGGGTATAGAAGTCTTGGAGCAACGCTTCACCAGGTGCCTATAAACGTGAATAAATATTTAAGGAGTCTCAATGACAGCTACAAAAGAAGAAGTTATCGCTTTCATGAAATCGGAGTTTCCACAAAGCAAATGCGTTGTGGAAGCAGTGGGCAACGGTGGAGCGACTGTATCTCATCATGTAGGTCAGGATGAATTACGTCCTGGCGGAACGGTTTCGGGGCCTGTTTTAATGAGTGTGGCTGATGTGGCACTTTATGTGGCGATACTTGGTAAAATTGGCATCGTGCCATTGGCAGTAACAACTAGCCTTAACATCAACTTCTTACGTAAGCCATCGGCAAATGAGCGAATCATTGCGGAATGTTCTCTGATAAAAGTCGGCCGTACTCTCGTGGTTGGGGAGGTTTCTCTGTACTCTGAGGGGGTGAGTGATTTAGTAGCACATGTTGTGGGTACATACTCTATACCGCCCTATACATCGGAACGAAGTGAGAATATTAAAAACAATTAACTCTCTGAAAGCTTGACTCCGCTTAAAAGATTATTGTTGAGAATGCATAAGAGCCCAAGAAAACTAATTCGAACTGTTCGTTTCCATGGATTAGGTGGTCCCGAGGTATTAACTATTGACTCGCTGGCGAGTCCAAGTTTGCAGGCCACTGATGTACGTATTGCGGTCAAAGTTGTTAGGCTCAATCGTGCTGATGCCATGTTTAGGCGAGGCCACTATAGAAAAGGCCGACTTCCCTTTGCGAATCGGCTATGAAGCATCCGGGGTAGTCATTGAAGTCGGGGAAGAGGTTTGTATTGTCCCTCAGATGGGGCTTTCTCAGAATGGCTGCTACGCAGAAGAGATTGTCGTACCAAGTGAATATGTAGCACTCAAACCAGCAGGGCTAACCTTTGCTGAAGGCGCAGCAGCTTGGATGCAGTACCTGACAGTTTATGGCGCTTTTGGGGAGCATGAGTGCTGTCGGTCATTGTGCCGATATATTTTTTTATATCGAGCGGTTTCACAATCTAAGAATACGACGTAGAGTAGCGAATAAAGACAGGTAGTTTACAAACGTTTTAAACTGTCCGTAGAAACGGGGTAGAACCCCCGCCAGAACAATAAGACAAAGGGGGTGTGTATGGTAATTAACGATCTTCTCTGGCGGCGACCGCGCCATCACATGGATGTCGATGAAACCCACGACCACGTGCACTGGGTGGAACTTTTCTTCGATCTGGTCCATGTAGTGACAATTTTCATTATGGGGAATTACCTGTCCCATCATCTGGGCTGGCAAGGATTCTGGGTGTTTACGGGACTGTTCCTGGCGATTTTCTATGCCTGGGCAGACAGTTCGGTCTATAACTCGCTGTATATCTCCACGGACATGCCGCATCGCGTGGTGATGGCACTTAAGATTGAACACTTCCATACCGTCACCTATTACAATAATAACTGTTACAAGATCGAGTGTTACAGTTTAAACTGTAGATTGGTCAACAGTTAAAATTGTTGAAAGGCTACAGTTTTATTTGTAGAATACGGGCTTATGAAAACTTTATCCGAACGACTAAACCATGCCTTGCAGCTTACTGGGGTGACTCAGTCTGAGTTGGCTCGTCGCATTGGTATCAAACAGCAGTCGATTAGCCAGATTTGCTCTGGTAAATCGGCTAGGTCGCGTTACACCATGCAGATCGCGGAGGCGCTTCGCGTGAATGCTCATTGGCTCGCCACAGGTGATGGCGAGATTGGCTTGGGGGTCGGTAATGTAGAAGTTGGGCCTGACATTAAGGGAAGAATTCCTCTCATTAACTGGGTTCAGGCCGGTGATTGGACTGAAATAGCGGAGGGATTTGCCCATGAAGATGCTGAAGAGTGGCGTGAAGTCACTGGAAAAGCACATGAGGGTTGTTTCGCACTTCGCGTAAAAGGCGACAGTATGGAAAATCCAAGCGGGAAAAAATCCATACCTGAGGGGGCAGTGATCGTTGTTGATCCTGAGTTACCTTGCACTTCAGGTTCATTGGTTGTTGCGCGTTTGGATGATTCGAAAGAAGCAACCTTTAAGCAGTTGGTCATTGACGGTGAACAGAAGTACCTAAAACCTTTGAACCCCCAATACCCTGCAATACCGATCAACGGCAACTGCACTATCATTGGTGTAGTACGACAAGCTATCATCGATTTTTGGTAGCGAAGGAATTTGTGGTTTAGCCACAGTTGTTCATGAGCTGAAGAAGCAACGATTGCAAACAGCTACAACTGAGCATTGGCGCACGCTGAGAGTAAATGGTAACCGATTAGATAACCATTGATTGTTTATAAAGTCAAGATCAGCGAAAATAGTGGCCAATTACGATTAACACGACGGATTTGACAAGCGAAGAACTGAAAGAGAGTACTTCCAAAAGTGTGTACAAATCCGTGTACAAACTAAAAGAATTTATACATGGCAAACCAAGATTTTCTTAATGAAATCAATAAGCGAAGGACCTTTGCTATCATCTCGCACCCGGATGCTGGTAAAACAACCATCACCGAAAAAGTACTTTTGTTCGGACAAGCGATTCAAAAAGCCGGTACTGTAAAAGGCCGTGGCTCTAATCAACATGCAAAGTCTGACTGGATGGAAATGGAAAAAGAGCGTGGTATATCGGTTACTACCTCTGTAATGCAGTTTCCATATAACAATGCGCTAGTTAATTTACTTGATACCCCTGGGCACGAGGACTTCTCAGAAGATACCTACCGTACATTGACCGCGGTAGACTCGTGTTTAATGGTTATCGATGCCGCCAAAGGTGTAGAAGACCGTACCCGTAAACTAATGGAAGTTACCCGTCTACGAACCACGCCTATTGTTACCTTTATGAATAAGTGTGACCGTGATATTCGTGACCCAATGGAGCTACTAGATGAAGTAGAAACAGAGCTAAATATTGCTTGTGCGCCTATTACGTGGCCAATTGGTTGTGGTAAAGAGTTTAAAGGTGTTTACCACATTCATAATGACGAGGCGATTTTATACAAAACAGGCCAAGGTCATACTATTCAAGAAGTACGTACAGTTAAAGGCCTTGACAACCCAGAGCTTGATACTGCCATTGGTGAAGAGCTCGCTGAACAATTACGTGAAGAACTGGAGCTAGTAATAGGTGCCTCTAACGAGTTTGATCTTGAGCTGTTTTTAGCGGGTGAGTTATCGCCTGTGTACTTTGGTACAGCCCTTGGTAACTTTGGTGTAGACCATGTACTTGATGGTTTAACGCAGTGGGCACCAACACCATTGCCGCGCGAAACAGATGATCGCCAAGTTGTTGCAACAGAAGAAAATTTTACCGGCTTTGTGTTTAAAATTCAGGCCAATATGGACCCTAAACACCGCGACCGTATTGCCTTCATGCGTATCGTATCAGGTAAATACAGCCAAGGCATGAAAATGAACCATGTGCGTATAGGTAAACAAATAAGCATTTCTGATGCGGTAACCTTTATGGCAGGCGATCGTGAGCGCGCAGCTGATGCATACGCGGGCGACATTATTGGTTTACACAACCACGGCACAATCCAAATTGGTGATACCTTTACGCAAGGCGAAAAGCTAAAATTTAGTGGTATTCCTAACTTTGCCCCTGAGCTATTTCGTCGTATTCGATTAAAAGATCCGCTTAAACAAAAGCAGTTATTAAAGGGCTTAGTACAGCTATCTGAAGAGGGTGCAGTTCAGGTATTTAGACCACTTATTAATAACGATTTGATTGTGGGCGCGGTAGGTGTGCTTCAGTTTGACGTGGTTGTAGCGCGTTTAAAAGCAGAGTACAACGTAGATGCAATTTATGAAGGCGTAAACGTAAATACTGCGCGTTGGGTACACTGTGATGATGTTAAAAAGTTTGAAGAGTTTAAACGCAAGTGCGAAAGCAACCTAGCACTCGATGGTGGCGATAACCTAACTTACATAGCGCCGAGCCGTGTAAACCTTAATCTATCGGTAGAACGTTACCCAGACGTAACATTTAGCCATACGCGCGAAAACTAGAATTGACTGACTAAAGTTAACTGAAAGCCAGCTTTAGCGGGCTTACAAAGGTAAATAATATAATGAACATTCGTACCATCTTAGTAGAAAAAGCCATTGCCGCTATGATTGCAGCAGGCTTGCCTGAAGACACAAACCCAGCAGTTACACAAAGCACACGTCCACAATTTGGTGATTATCAAATTAATGGTGCAATGGGCGCCGCTAAAAAAATGAAAAGCAACCCACGCGAGCTTGCACAAAAAATTATTGATAATCTAGATGTAACTGACATTGCAGAAAAAACAGAAATTGCCGGCCCAGGTTTTATTAATATTCATTTAAAGCCTGAGTTTTTGGCCAACAGTGTAAAAGCAGCAAATAGCGATGCAAAACTGTCTGTAAACGAGCACACTGAACCGCAAACTGTTGTGGTAGATTATTCATCGCCTAACCTTGCAAAAGAAATGCACGTAGGCCATTTGCGTTCAACCATTATCGGTGATGCCATTGTACGTGCGCTTGAATTTAGAGGCGATAAAGTCATTCGCCAAAACCACATGGGCGATTGGGGCACACAGTTTGGTATGCTAATTGCGCATTTAGAAGATCAAATTAGCCAAGGCGTAGACTTAGAGTCGGTAGCGCTTGCTGATTTAGAAACCTTCTACCGTGATGCGAAAAAGCGCTTTGATGATGAAGAGGGCTTTGCTGATAAAGCCCGTGATTACGTTGTTAAATTACAAAGTGGCGATGCACACTGTGAAAAACTGTGGAAGTTATTCATCGCCACGTCTGTAAAGCACTCTGAAGAAGTTTACAAGCGTCTAAACGTAACACTTACGCAAGACGATATTATGGCTGAAAGTGCTTACAACAGTGAGCTTAACGATATTATTAGCTTATTAAAAGATAAAAACATAGCTGTAGAGTCGCAAGGCGCACAAGTCGTATTTTTAGATGAACTTGCCAATAAAGATGGTGAGCCATCGGCGTTTATCGTGCAAAAATCAGGTGGCGGGTTTTTATATGCAACTACCGACTTAGCAGCGTGTGATTACCGTTCCAACAAACTAGGCGCAGATCGTATTTTAATATTTGTTGATGCACGCCAGAGTCTTCACTTTAATCAAGTAGAGCTAACTGCGCGTAAAGCCGGTTTATTACGTGATGAAACAAGCTATGAGTTTTGTCCATTTGGCACCATGATGGGCGCTGATGGTAAACCATTTAAAACTCGTACAGGTGGTACAGTAAAACTTGCTGATTTACTTGAAGAGTCGATTAGCCGTGCAGCAACAAAACTTGCAGAGCGTGAATCTGACTTATCAGAACATGAGCGCAGTGAAATTGCGCGTAAAGTAGGTATTGGCGCAGTTAAATATGCTGACCTTTCTAAGCACCGTACCAGCGATTACATCTTCAACTGGGACAGCATGCTAAGCTTTGAAGGCGCAACAGCCCCTTACTTACAATATGCTTATACGCGTGTTCGCAGTATTTTCCGTAAATCTGGCGTTGATGCTGTAAGCTTAAAAGCCGATGTAAGTATTATTGAGCCGCAAGAGAAAACCCTCGCGCTTAAATTATTACAGTTAGAAGAAGTCCTTGATCTGATGATCAATGAAGCCACACCACACGTATTATGTGGTTACTTATACGAACTAGCTAGTTTATACATGACATTCTATGAAGCTTGCCCAGTACTTAAAGAAGGGGTAGAGCCAAGCGTACGTGATAGCCGTTTAGTGCTGTGTAATTTAGTGGCAGATACGCTAAAAACGGGTTTAGATCTGTTAGGCATCGAAGTCATGGAGCAAATGTAATCTGCTGCGTGTAGTTCGCTTTGACTGCGTTGTCGTGCTTTTTTAGCCTAAGTCACATACAAAAACGTATGCTCTTTGGCGTAAAAAAGCACTTCGCCTTGTCAGCACTTCTACACTTGCAGATGCGAAGCTTGGCACTAAATAGTTGACCCTAATCACATACAACTACGTATGCTCATAGGGATAAGTCGAGTGTCCGCCTTATCTTAGGCTAAACTACTTAGGTGAACGTCTGCTTCGTGTAGTTCGCTTTAGCTGCGTTGGTAAAACTATTTAGCCTAAGTCACATACAAACCGTATGCTCCTTGACATAAATAGTTTTACCGCCTTGCTAGCACTTCTAAACTTGCAGATGATTTTAGGCTTTACTTGACGAACTTTTGTAAGTTAATCAATTTTGTAGCTGATAGCACCGTAGGTTGGGTTGAGTGAAACGAAACCCAACACTAAACTAACATTAAACAAAACATTTTTATTTTTGCTCTTATAACGATTAACAGCCTGACCTTAACTTACCCACATACGCTTTAATAAACAGAGAAGGATTTGTTTATGAAACTCGAAGACATCCGCCGTGAATACCTGCAAGATGCGCTCAGTGAAGACAACTTGCTTGATGATCCGTTTAAGCAGTTTGAGACCTGGCTTGAGCATGCTGTTGCCAGTAATTTACCCGACCCTACAGCAATGGTGGTCGCTACGGTTGATGACACTGGTCAGCCCTCACAGCGTATTGTGCTGCTAAAGCACTTAGATGATAACGGTTTTGTGTTTTTTACTAATACCGGTTCACGAAAAGCACAAGAGCTTAAAGGCAATAATAAAATTTCCTTGCACTTTCCATGGCACCACATGGAGCGCCAAGTGATTGTGTATGGTGAGGCGCAGCCGCTTCCAACGTCAGCCGTGGCTAAGTACTTTTTATCACGTCCAAAAGAAAGTCAATTAGCCGCTTGGGCGTCGCAACAAAGCCGCCCGGTGTCGTCGCGCAAAGTGTTAATGGAAACCTTTGCCAACATGAAAAACAAATTCGCTAAAGGTGAAATTCCGCTCCCTGATTTTTGGGGCGGATATTGTGTTGTGCCGCAAAAAATCGAGTTTTGGCAAGGCGGAGCGCACCGTCTACATGATCGCTTTATGTATCAGCGTCAGGCCGATAATAGCTGGCAAATAACGCGCTTAAATCCGTAGTGGGCTAGTTTTTTTGAAGTTTATAGACTCGCATTGCCATCTTGATTTTAGTGAGTTTGACGCAAACCGCGAAGCACTTATTAATGCCTGTGTAGCAAAGGGCGTTAGCCAATTTATTGTGCCAGGTATTAGCTTGGCGCAATCTCAAAACCTACTAGGGTTTAAAGCAACCTACCCACAAGTCAGCATAGCGGCAGGGCTGCATCCTTACTTTTTAGAGCAACACCAACAATCACATTTAGAGTCATTATTTAATTTTGCTAAAGCAAATAAAGCACAGCTGGTGGCTATAGGTGAGTGCGGTCTCGATCGCAGTATCGAAAATCTTGAAAAACAAACCTTTTTGTTTGAGCAGCAAACAGCGCTTGCTAATGAGCTTGATTTACCGCTAATTGTTCATCACAGGCAAAGCCATGATTTAATTGCGCAGTCGTTTAAGCGTTGTAGGCCAAAAAACGGCGGTGTGATCCATGCTTTTTCAGGCTCAATTCAACAAGCGCACTATTATATAAAGCAGGGTTTTAAACTTGGAGTCGGTGGGGTTATAACTTACGAGCGTGCAGCTAAAACACGTGCAGTTATAGCAAAGCTTGAGCCGCAGCATTTGGTGCTTGAAACTGACTCACCTTCAATGCCGCTAAGTGGCTATCAAGGGGAGGTAAATACCCCACTGCATATTCCTAACGTATTTGATGCGCTTTATGGTTTAAAACCAAATAGCGATAAATTTCAATTAGCTGAGCAGCTTTATGATTCATGCTCAGACGTTTTTTGTATATAACGATTTACTTGCCAGCGCTTTAATCCTCGGCCTAATTGCCAAGTAAAAATACAGGCAATCACTAACATAAGTAGCACTTGGCGACCTAAATCATGAAAGTGATTATGGCTAGCCGATACCGCAGCACGGGTTAAATAGGTAATAGATACAAAGCCAATCGGGCGGTTGTCGTCTGAAATAACTTGCTCAACAAAAGGCGTTTTTAACTTACTAATACCAGGTGATGAGTCAGGTAATAAGCCATACACATGATGCGATTGCCAATTATCGCTGCTCGCAAGTACCACACCTTGTTTGTCATAAATAGTGGCCGAGAGTACAAATTCATCTTTACTGATATTGTTGCATAAGGTGGTCAGTTGCGGCTTGTTTTTTTCTATCAGCGGATTTTTAGCATTCAGTGCCATAAACTGAGTGAGAGATTTAGCTGCGCTATTGGCATTATCGTAAAGCAGTTGATGACTTTGAAAGCTACTATTTATACCCACCCAGCTTAATAATACAAAGCAGCCAGCGGCCAATAGCAAACGGACTAAACGCTTTTTTTGCGAGGCTGTAAGTGGATTTTTAAGATGGTTATTTTTCATAGTCACCGTATATGCTGCTGACAGCATTTTGATTTGATGTTACAACTACACTATAACCTTAAATCCACCCTGATGGCGAATTTTGTATCTTATATCCTTATCATCAATGCGCTAAATGTCAGGAAATATAAACGGAGATCCCATGTCGAACGCGAACATGGCACAGCACAGCGCTGAGCAACCATTATCACAACTTACCCTAAATAAATGGTTCAGCTATCAAAAGGGCGTATTTGCACCTTTAAATACAATTCCAAGCAGAGAGCGAGGGCTTTTTAGTATCGCCTTTGCAGGCGATTTTAGTATGGCGCATATCAATAGCATGATTGAGTTCTTTGCGGCTCACCAGCAAAAAGTAACGGCTATTTGTCAATATCAGCCAGATTTAGGGTTATCTGCGGCATTATGTTTTTATATAGAGAATACAGAGCAGGCAATAAACCCACTTGAACTTCAAGCTTTTGCAAATACCTTGACGTGTCAGTTAGTGCAAGTAACCAATCCCCCTAATTTAAAAAAACCAGGATTATTGGTAATGGATATGGATTCAACAGCCATTACTATTGAGTGCATTGATGAAATTGCGCGTTTAGCTAATGTATATGACGAGGTTGCCAGCGTGACTGCGCAGGCAATGGCAGGCCAGCTTGATTTTAGTGAGAGTTTAAACCAACGCGTTGCCAAGCTTGAAGGCATTGAAAAGAGCTTAATTGATGATCTTAAAAGTGCACTGCCTTTAATGCCGGGTATTAAAGCATTGTGTCAAATTTTAAAGCACCACCAATGGTATTTAGCCATTGCATCAGGCGGGTTTGTGCCGTTTGCAGAGCGTGTACAAGAGTTAATTAATTTAGATGAAGTGCATGCCAATGTATTAGAATTTAAAGACGATAAACTAACAGGTAAAGTGTTAGGTGGTATTGTTGATGCTGAGCAAAAAGCGGTTATTTTAGAATCGCTTCAACAAAAACTAGGCCTTGAAAAAACGCAAACAGTTGCCATTGGTGATGGCGCAAATGATTTAAAAATGATGGCTCAAGCAGGATTAGGCGTTGCTGTGCATGGCAAACCTAAAGTAGTTGAACAAGCCCAAGCGGCTATTTGCCAAGGCTCGTTATTACAATTGCTGTATATGTTGGCGGTTCCGCTAAATCCATCTCAGGGTTAACGTAAACGGTTTAACCAAATTAGTTTTCGCCTAGACATTTGCTCAACCTGTTGTTGGTTGAGCGATAAATGTACAAGGGCTTCGTCACTTACATCAATAATATCGCCAACTCCCGATACTGACCACAAGGCATCCTCTAAGTCTTTAGCCTTGTGAATTGCGTATTGGCTAACGTATTTTAGCTCACTTGCTAAGTAGTCAGTATCGAGTCGACCAGTACGTGAAATATATAAACGCATTATAAAAACCAGCTCAGACTTCAGCCCTTTACTTACTTGCTGTTTAAACTCGCTGCAGTCGGTGCCTAAAATACACTGACTGGTAATTGCATCGGCTATATTTTCTTTTTTAGGATCGAAGTTAATCACCAAACTAAATTCTAATGGCGAGTCTTGGCGAGAGCGCTCTTTAATATTCGGGGTGATCACATCAGTAATGTGCGCTTTAGTAATAATATTTGATAAGTCTGTTTTAGTATTTAGCAGCGAAAAATTTTGTAAAATAACATGCAGAGGGCTTGGATATAAACCAAGTCCCATGGCGCCAATTTCAAAGTGAGCCATTGATTTATGTAAATATATTGGGAACTGGCAAAGTGTTTTGGTTACCATATTTCTAAGTGCAGTAGAAAGCCCTGGTACTTTAGGTGACTCTTCTGCTATTTTTAATTTTTGTTTATTGCTGTCAATTAAAAGAGTAAAAAAATCGACCCCAGTATGAGGCGACTTTTTCTCTACATGTGCTTTTAAATTAATCGTGGTTAACGATTTACTCACCGCCATTACTTCATATTGAATAAGACTTAATGAATAACTTTTGGTGATTTTTTGTAAATCAGGGAATGACAGCGACACGATATCGCCTTTTTTAAAGTTTACTTCTTGATTACACTCTAGTTGCAAACCAAAGACTGAAAAGTCCCGAGTGTGGCCATGCAGCACTGAGTCGCGGGTGTTAATAACGACGCTGGTTTTATAAAGGTAACGCTTATTAGAACGAAGGTTCACGTACTCTAACGGCACGGTATTTAGCTCCGGCGGTGATGCATGCTTACTGTGGCCAAACAATTTCAATTTATTGGCCAAGGCTTTATCAAATTCATACTGTTGATAATGCTGTTGTTCATGCTTATTACCTACTTGAGTAAGTAGCATTAAATATTTTACGTCTTTTATGGTGCCTTCAACACGTGGTGAAGGCGGTTTATTAAGTTTCTCAATATCTTTACCCAAAGAGTTAGGTAAAGATAAAGGAATATAAGCATCTTCAGTATGGCTTGGCATCAATTGTAATTTAAAGCAGCGCCAACTGTCTCTTCGGCTACCAAAACCAAAAAATAACGCTTTTAATTGTGTATGTTGCTCAAGCTCTGAACGAGTGGCTGAATAGTAGTAAATTTTTCCTGCAGAGACATGGGTAAAGGTATATAAATATTCCTCTTTTACAGCCACAGGTTTTAGTGCCAAGTTACGAATACGCTCATGGTTTAACACACTGTATAGGCAGGATATTTTGCGCTCATCGGTAAAGTAACGTTGAATAAACAGGCTGTTTTCAGTAGTTAAATTTAAGCTTGGATAATAAACACCGTTTTTTTGACTTATAAAAACGTATAGCGAATTGACCCTAGGAATGTAATATTGCTCGTAGCCTTTAGAAATAACTGCATCGAGGGTGTTATCTAAGTTCACTTTGTAGCGGCGTTTATTGCCATGGATAAAGCTTTCTAAAAAATGGTCAAACGCGGTGTTGTTTTCTTTAAATGTGCGTTTTAAGCGAATATGATTAAATTCATCCGAGGTATTTTCTATCGCAACCACTTCGTATTCAATCCCATTTTTTAACCCAAGCTCAAAATCTTGTTCAAGGCCAACTAAGTGCATAACAATAAGCTGACCTTTTTTTAAGTTATAGCGGGATGCCAACTTAATTTTACAGCCACTGAGTGAAATATCAGAAGTACTTGCTTCAATTTTTGTTTGCTCATCGTACTCAATAGTAATTTTAATTGAGTAATTCATTCGCTCTTCGCTACGACTTTCATAAGCCGCAAACTTAATTACATCGGTGGGTAGTTCGCGTGATGGTTCAATTATTTTAGGCGGGGTGGTCGTTGATTTTTGCTGTAAAACACGAAAATTATTTTCGGTGTTCATCACCGCTTCGTACACGGCAAGGGTGTAGCCTTTATGTTGTTTTATTGCCGCTTCGAATACTTCAATGGCGGTGTCATCCATAAAGTGTTGTTTACCGTTATGCTCATATGGTTTTACTTGACCGGTAACTAAACCACGTAGATCAATAAAGCGGTCTATCGGCTGAGATAAACGCGACATTTCCATTTTTATTAAAAACTGCTCGGGTTTGCTTAACTCGGCGGTTTTTGACTTGAAAATGACATCAAACTTAGCATTTCCCAAATACTGTTTTAATTCATTTACAAGCGCTTCATGCTTGAGCAATACGTCTTCAGCCATTTATAAATCATCACCGTTTAATTTAAAAGTAGGTATACTGTTGCAATCATTTATTAGAGAATTAAATGAATCTAATATCGAAAAGTAGTTAAATGCGACCACGATATTATGCGTAACTATACTTTGTGTTTATTGTTATTCGTTATGAGCCAATTAGTTGGCACGTTTTTATTAGTACTTTAAAGCAAGAAGCATGCCCTAAAGCAGGTTAAATGAAACTACATCAGTATAGTGTGATACTAAATGCGCTATTCCACAAGGCGTTGTTGCTAAGGTAAAGCCAGCAATGGCAAAATAAGTGCTTAACAGTCAATATTTCAAAATAAAGAATAGTAGGTAAGGTTTTAAATGGCTAAAGCGGCAAAAGTAGAGTTTGTTTGTACAGAATGTGGCATGAACTATCAACGCTGGCAAGGTCAGTGTCGCTGCGGTGCGTGGAACACATTAGCAGAGTTTAAACCTTCTGCAGGGCAAAGCAAAAAAGTAGCAGCTCGTGCAAGTGTCGGTGGCTACGCCGGTGGTATTGGCGGTGGCTCTAAAAAAATTAATGAAGTAGCAACCTCAGAGGCAGAAAAACAGCTTACTGAAATTGGCGAACTTGACCGTGTTTTAAGCGGCGGTGTAACCACCGGCTCGGTTAATATTATTTCTGGCGATCCGGGGGCGGGTAAAACCACGCTACTATCGGATTTAGTGGCAAGAATGTCTCAGCGCATGCCATCGCTTTATTGTACTGCTGAGGAGTCTTTGTCGCAGTTTAAAAACCGAGTAAACCGTTTAAAACTTAACTATAACGAAGATGAGCTCTATTTACTTTCTGAAACCAGTGTTGAAACCATTATTGAAGAGCTGGATAAAAACAAAATTAAGTTTGCCGTTATCGACTCTATTCAAGCCGTGGTCACCGACACCGCTAATGGTAGCCCTGGCTCACCCTCGCAAGTAAAAAGTGCCGCTCAAGCGCTAACCCAATATTGTAAGCAAAACGATGTCACTATGTTCATTATTGCTCACGTAAATAAAAATAATGAAATAGCTGGCCCGCAAACATTAGTGCATATTGTTGATGCACTGTTACATATTGATACCAACGATGGTCAAGTGCGTACGCTACGTGCTAATAAAAATCGCTTTGGTGATATAGATACTGTGGGCATTTTTAAAATGTGTGAACGCGGTATGCTCAGTGTGGATAACCCCAGCGAAATTTTCTTATCCGGTTCAACCACTGAATCACCGGGGTCGACGATTACCTGTATTCGTAAAGGTAATCGTAATTTACTACTCGAAATTCAATGTTTAACCACTGAAACAGAAGCAGAATTTCCACAGCGAGTATGTGTTGGTTTAAATATGAACCGGATTAAAATGCTCACCGGTATTTTACGTAAACACACCAAAACTAAAATATTCCACGATACGTTTTTTAATATTGTGGGCGGCCTAAAAATTGATGAATCAGAAACCTGTATTGATTTAGCGCTTGTTACTGCACTTTTAAGTAGCTTGAACGAGTTTGTTGTACCTCGAACCACCTGTATTATGGGGGAGCTAAGTTTAAACGGTGATGTGCGTCCAATCGACAGTGGTGTACCCCGTGTTAAAGAAGCGGCGCAACATGGGTTTACTGAAATATTTATCCCATTTCGTAACTACCATAAATCGATGGAAGGGCTGGGTGCTAAAATAACGCCAGTTAAAACAGTGCACGAGCTACTGAGTTTAATTAACTAGCAAACAAAAAGTGCTTAACGATGCATGTTCTCAATGTTAGTCTTGCTTAAAGCCACTTATATAAAGAGTTTAATAAGGAAATGACATGAAAAAATTAGTGATTGCAGCCGCGATTATTGCTGCAGGTGTGGGTGGCGTGAGCTATGCAAACTATGTTGCAACACAAGAGGTACGTGCTGAGGTTGATAAACAGTTGGCCTTGGTCAGCGAACAAACAGGTGCTAGTTTTAACTACGCAGAGCTATCGGCGAGTGTTATTTCAAACAGTGTTGCCATTAGTAATATTGAAGTGACTAGCCCTAAGGGCGATAAAATTGCCACGGTTGAGCATGTTGAAGTGACAGGCTACGAAACCGATAAAATATCGCCACATACTGCTTTTACGTTAAAAAACTTTCAATTTGATAAAAGCTTTGTCGATACACTGCCTGCAGATACAAATACACAACTTGCCTCAGCCAGTTATGATTTACACTCTTCATTAGATTACGATGAGCAATCAGGTAACAGTGATATTATTGTTAAGCTGCAAGCTAATGATATTGCTAGTATTGATATGGACATGGGGCTTGCTAATTCTAAAGCGCTTATGGACGCTTCACTTGAAATCAGTAAGGCTCAACAAGCTGCAGGCAGTACGCCATTTACTTATGAGCAAGAGTTACAGCAGCAAACAATGATTATGCAAGCAATGAGTAAGCTTGAGCCACGTAATGTTAGCTTAGTTGTTAATAACCAAGGTGATCTTAAAGGCTTATTAGAAAGCGAGTTGGCAAAGCAAGGTATGACGTTAGAACAAATGCAAACAATGCTTGATCAACAGCTTCAACAAGCACCTGTGACCGAAGAAATAGCCAAGGCGTTAACTGATTTTGCTAAAGGACTAAATTCGTTTAGTGTGTCTGCAAAACTGCCTGAAGGTAAAACTATGATGGAAGTGAATCAGCAACTAATGATGTTAGCAGGGCAACCCGAAGAGCTGGTTAAGTTTATAAATTTAGAAGTTAAAGGCAAATAACAGCGGTAAGTTATAAGCCGTCAGGATTCAATTTAAAACAAAAAAGCCGTACTTGATTATTCAAGTACGGCTTTTATTATTTTAGCTGATAGTTAGTGAAGAATACGCGCTCTAATTGTACCTTCAACTGCACTGAGCTCTTTAAGTGCGACTTCTGAGTGATCTGTGTCCACATCAATAACCACGTAACCAATTGCTTCATCGGTTTGTAAGTACTGTGCGGCAATGTTAATACCGTGCTGAGCAAACGCTTGGTTAATTTGCGTTAGCACGCCAGGGCGGTTGTGATGCACGTGTAACAAGCGGCTGCGATTAGCAAGCTCTGGCAATGATACTTCAGGGAAGTTAACCGCAGTAATAGTTGAGCCGTTATCTGAGTACTTAGCGAGTTTACCCGCTACTTCAATACCAATGTTCTCTTGTGCTTCTTGAGTAGAGCCACCTATATGCGGCGTTAAAATAACGTTGTCGAATTCACGCAGTGGCGAGATAAATTCTTCATCGTTAGATTTAGGTTCAACTGGGAATACGTCAATTGCTGCGCCGCTGAGTTTTTTCTCTGTTAGCGCTTCTGCTAGGGCGTCAATATCAACGACAGTTCCACGTGAAGCGTTAATTAAAATAGAGCCTTGCTTCATTACCGCCAATTCAGCCGTGCCAATCAGGTTTTTAGTTTGCGGTGTTTCAGGTACGTGCAAGCTAATAATATCAGCGCGTTGCAATAGCTGCGTTAAGTTATGTACTTGTGTCGCATTACCTAAAGACAGTTTGTCTTCAATGTCGTAATACTCCACGTTCATACCAATATTTTCAGCCATAATGCCCAACTGAGTACCAATGTGACCGTAGCCAATAATACCTAAGGTTTTACCGCGCGCTTCAAACGAGCCATTGGCTGTTTTTAACCAGCCACCACGGTGCGCAGCGGCATTTCGCTGTGGAATACCACGTAATAAAAGCAGTATTTCACCTAGTACAAGTTCAGCAACTGAACGAGTATTAGAAAATGGAGCGTTAAATACGGCAATACCGCGTTCACGTGCTGCGTTTAAATCTACTTGGTTGGTGCCAATACAAAAACAACCGATAGCAACCAGTTTTTCAGCTGCATTTAATACCGATTCATTAATATGAGTACGAGAACGCAGCCCCACAAAGTGCACATCTTTAATGCGCTCAATAAGCTCGTCCTCAGGTAGCGATGTTTTAACGTAGTCGATATTGCTATAACCGTTACGTTTTAGCGTTTCAACAGCGCTTTGATGAACACCTTCAAGCAAGAGAATTTTAATTTTGTCTTTTGCTAACGATACCTTACTCATAACCATATCCTATTTAATTTGTGGCCCATTTTTTGTGCCGATAATCACTTTATCAGCACCGCGCTCTGCAAATAGGCCGTTGGTGACTACGCCAACAATTTGATTTATTTGTGTTTCAAGCTGTTTAGCATGGGTAATTTTTAAATTATGTACATCTAAAATAACGTTGCCGTTATCGGTTACAACACCTTGGCGATACACAGGGTCGCCACCAAGTTTTAATAATTCGCGGGCAACATAGCTGCGCGCCATCGGAATAACTTCAACCGGAAGAGGGAAATCCCCTAAGGTATCGACTAGTTTGGTGTCATCAACAATACACACAAACTGTTTAGCCACTGCCGCTACTATTTTTTCACGGGTGAGCGCTGCACCACCGCCTTTAATCATTTCGTTTAGAGCGTTAATTTCATCTGCGCCATCAACGTACACATCCAGAGCATCAACATCATTTAGCTCAAATACTTCTATACCAAGTTCTTTTAAACGTGCTGTAGACGCTTCTGAACTAGATACTGCACCAACGATGGTGTCTTTTACTGTGCCTAAAGCATCAATAAAATGATTAACGGTTGAGCCTGTACCAACACCCACTATGGTGTTTTCTTTTACAAACTCGAGTGCAGCCCATGCAGCTGCTTTTTTTAATTCATCTTGTGTCATTGCTATGTGCTCATTTATGTCAAAAATAGACTGTTAGTTTACAAGATTAATTGTTACCAACAGTAGGTTTTATTGGGTGTAATAATAGTTTTAAGAGGCACATCCCACGATTCAATTGGGAGCTTATCTACTTGTTGGCATTCGTGTGCTAGGCCAATAAGTTGTGGTTGTTGCCAATCTTGTTCGTATAAACGTGCCAAGGTTCTATCGTAAAACCCACCCCCCATTCCAAGGCGATTACCAAATTTATCAAATGCAACAAGTGGCATAAGTAGATAATCAAGCGCTGGCAATGGGCATATTTGAGAGCAGTTCAGCTTAGGCTCCAAGATACCATAGCGATTTGCCCTCATGGGTGAGTTTTTTTCATATCGTTGAAATAGTAAATTAGCCCCGTTGAAAGGGTGAATTACAGGTAAGTAAACATGCTGTTCAGTGCTCCATAATTCATTAATTAACAATGAGGTATCTAATTCACCATCATTGCTTAAATAAAGAGCGATATGGCTTTTTTTGGCCGAGTTCATGCTTTTTAAATATTGAATAAAATTCACTTTAAGCGAGTGGGCCGCTATTTCTTGCTGGTTTTTTGATAGGTTATTACGTGCTTTACGAATATCGTGTCTTATTTGTGCGCGATTATTGCTCATTAAATATCTAAACCATAATTAAAAAGAGAATAAGTTCGGAAACATTAAATACACAGCAAGCACAATAAGTAATATTACAACTGTGGTAATCAGTGAATATAAAACAAGGTTACTGCGTTTTTTGGGTGTTGTAGAGAGTGGCTCATCTAGCATTAAATCGTCATCTTGCCATGGTTCGTCATTTTCATCAGACAGAGATAACTCAACCTCGGGGAGACGTTGCTCAAGATCCTCAAGTTTCTCTTCAAGACGAATTAAGCTACTAGTAATGTAATCTAGGGCATCAAATAAGCGCTGATCTCGCTGGCTGTCGTGCGCTTTTTGAGAAGTAGCTTGTGTAGGGGCTGTTTGCTGAAGTTTGCTTTTGATCCCCAGCGTTAAAAGTAACTTGGCTTGCTTAAGGGCTTTCTCTTTGTTGCTAGGAGCAAACAGCAGCTTGCCATTAAAAAATGCCGCCACCTTTTCAGGTGAGGTTTTTAGTTTTTCTGTCAGTGCATTGGTCACTGCTTGGCTGTCTGCGCCTTCTGCAAGTCCTACAAATATAACACGAAAATTGTCGGCCATTTTTTATCCCTAACACGCTTTATTGTATAAGTAGAGTATATACCTAAAATGTTAAACAGTTCGAGACTGTTTTATGACTAACTTAATACACATAGCAAAACGGCCCTAAAAAGGGCCGTTTTAATATTAGCTAGGTGGCTTACAGGCCAGCTGCTGCGCGAAGTGCGTCTGCTTTATCTGTGCGTTCCCATGGGAATTCATCACGGCCAAAGTGGCCGTAAGCCGCTGTTGGAAGATAAATAGGGCGCTCAAGATCAAGCATTTGAATTAGGCCGTAAGGGCGTAAGTCAAAGTGTTCACGAATAAGTTCGATTAAACGCGCTTCTTCTAATTTACCAGTACCAAATGTTTCAACACTGATAGAAGTAGGCTCTGCAACGCCGATAGCGTAAGAAACCTGAAGTTCACACTTGTCAGCAAGGCCAGCAGCAACAATGTTTTTAGCAACATAACGTGCAGCATAAGCCGCTGAGCGGTCAACTTTTGATGGATCTTTACCAGAGAAAGCACCACCACCGTGACGAGCCATGCCACCGTAAGTATCTACAATGATTTTACGACCAGTTAAACCACAGTCACCCATTGGTCCACCAATTACAAAACGGCCAGTTGGGTTAATAAAGAATTTAGTGGCACTAGTAATAAGCTCAGCAGGAAGTACTGGCTTAATAATCGTTTCCATTACCGCTTCTACTAAATCACTTTGCGATACATCTTCGCTGTGCTGAGTAGAAAGTACAACAGCATCAATGCCTACTGGCTTGCCATTTTCGTATGCAAATGTAACTTGTGATTTTGCATCTGGACGTAACCAGTTAAGCTCGCCACTTTTACGAACCTCAGCTTGGCGTTGTACTAAACGGTGAGAATAAGTAATTGGAGCAGGCATTAATACTTCAGTTTCGTTACATGCGTAACCAAACATTAGGCCTTGGTCGCCAGCGCCTTGCTCTTCTGGACTTGTACGGTCAACACCTTGGTTAATGTCAGGAGACTGTTTACCAATCGTGTTTAAAATTGCACACGAATCGGCATCAAAGCCCATATCTGAGTGTGTGTAACCAATTTCACGTACTGTTTTACGTGTAATTTCTTCGATATCAACCCATGCGCTAGTCGTTATTTCACCACCAACCATAACCATACCGGTTTTAACGTAAGTTTCACACGCTACACGGGCATGAGAGTCTTGCTCTAGGATAGCATCAAGTACCGCATCAGAAATTTGATCGGCGATTTTATCCGGATGACCTTCAGAAACAGATTCAGAAGTAAATAAATGTTTTGCCATTGTAATTATGCTCACAAATATTGCGCTTCACAAACGTCGGTATTAGCGCTAAAAAATTAAGGCGCGTATTTTATCTAAAACAAATGAACTTGCATAGTTTTTTTACGCCTAGACGTCTAAATAAAATATCTAATAGTAAATGGTTCTTAAAAAATATTCATAATGCCCTATTTTTATGGGTTTTTAATTGCACACAGCCCCCACAATAAGTAAGAATGGGGATAAATAAATACCCGCGCAAATACATATAAAGGTAGGAGAATTCATGCCATCTCGCAAAGAACTTGCAAATGCTATTCGCGTCTTGTCAATGGACGCAGTACAAAAGGCCAAATCTGGTCACCCTGGAGCCCCTATGGGCATGGCTGATATCGCAGAAGTATTATGGCGCGATTATCTAAAACATAACCCAACAAATCCAGAGTGGGCTGACCGAGATCGATTTATACTCTCAAATGGTCACGGTTCAATGCTAATTTATTCTCTACTGCATTTAAGTGGTTATGACTTGTCACTGGACGAAATTAAAAACTTCCGCCAAATGCATTCTAAAACACCAGGCCATCCAGAATATGGATACGCGCCAGGAATTGAGACCACTACGGGCCCATTAGGTCAAGGGATCACAAATGCGGTAGGTATGGCGATTGCTGAAAAAGCATTAGCAGCGCAGTTTAACCGTGAAGGCCACGACATTGTTGATCACCACACGTACGCGTTTATGGGTGATGGCTGTTTAATGGAAGGCATTTCTCATGAAGCATGCTCACTAGCCGGTACATTAGGCCTAGGCAAGTTAGTGGCATTTTGGGATGACAACGGCATTTCAATCGACGGTGAAGTTGAAGGTTGGTTTAGTGATGATACCCCAGCACGTTTTAAAGCATACGGCTGGCATGTAATTAGTGACGTTGATGGCCATGATAGCGATGCAGTAAGTGCAGCAATTGCAGAAGCTAAAAGCGTGACTGATAAGCCAACATTAATTTGTTGTAAAACTATTATTGGTTACGGCTCACCTAATAAGTCAGGTAGCCACGATTGTCACGGTGCACCGCTTGGTGATGACGAAA
The DNA here is from genome assembly GCF_023161865.1 of Pseudoalteromonas sp. 2CM36K. Lineage (NCBI taxonomy): Bacteria > Pseudomonadati > Pseudomonadota > Gammaproteobacteria > Alteromonadales > Pseudoalteromonadaceae > Pseudoalteromonas > Pseudoalteromonas sp. 2CM36K. The sequence continues at coordinate 82,426 of NZ_JALNTK010000009.1, read as the reverse complement.
TTAAAGCGTCTCGCGAGTTTTTAGGTTGGACGGGCGATGCATTTGAAATCCCTGAAGATATTTATGCACAGTGGGATAACAAAGAAAAAGGCCAACAGCTTGAAGCAAGCTGGAACGAAAAATTTGCCGCCTACGAGCAAGCATACCCAGAACTCGCTGCTGAATACAAACGCCGTACACATTCAGAATTACCCGCTGACTGGGCTGAAAAATCACAAGCGTACATTGAAGAGCTGCAAGCAAACCCAGCAAACCCAGCATCACGTAAAGCGTCGCAAAATGCATTAAATGCGTTTGGCCCGTTACTACCTGAATTTATGGGTGGCTCTGCCGATTTAGCGGGTTCAAACTTAACAATTTGGGATGGCTCTAAAGGCTTAACTGCTGATGATGCAAGTGGTAACTACATTTACTACGGTGTACGTGAGTTTGGTATGTCGGCCATTATGAACGGTATTGCACTGCATAAAGGCTTTATTCCTTACGGCGCAACGTTCTTAATGTTTATGGAATACGCACGCAACGCGGTACGTATGGCTGCATTAATGAAGCAACCAAGCATTTTTGTATACACGCACGATTCAATTGGTTTAGGTGAAGATGGTCCAACTCACCAACCAGTAGAGCAAATTGCCAGCATGCGTTTAACGCCTAACCTTTACAACTGGCGGCCATGTGACCAAGTTGAGTCAGCAATTGCATGGCAACAAGCTATTGAACGTAAAGACGGTCCTACATCATTAATCTTTACTCGCCAAGGCTTAGAGCAGCAAGCTCGTGATGCCCAGCAATTAAGCGACGTTAAAAAGGGTGGTTACATCCTAAGTTGTGACGGCAATCCAGAGCTTATTTTGATTGCAACGGGTTCTGAAGTACAGCTAGCGCAAGACTCTGCGAAAGAGCTACGTGCGCAGGGTAAAAAGGTACGTGTTGTATCTATGCCATGTACTGATGCGTTTGAAGACCAATCGGCTGAGTACAAAGAAAGTGTATTACCAGCAAGCGTTTCACGTCGCGTAGCGATTGAAGCGGGTATTGCTGATTACTGGTACAAGTATGTAGGCCTAAATGGTGCCGTAGTTGGTATGACCACCTTTGGTGAGTCGGCACCGGCAAACGAGCTATTTGAGTTCTTCGGCTTTACGGTAGAAAATGTAGTTAACAAAGCAAACGCATTGTTTTAAGCGACTGCTTTAACGTTTAAAAGCCCGCGCTGTGTGTAACAGGGCGGGCTTTTTTATGAGTTGTACTTTTATCACTTCCTCTAAAGCTCAGCGTCTCATAGCTCTTTTGTGCATAAATCACTAAAAGTACTGTTCGAAACTCGTAGCCCGTTGCTCGAAGCATATCTCTCTATAAAGTCGTTCATTTTTAACCTTTTGGCTTCTAAGTGAGTAATTTTCACAGCACTTAACTTGCAAGGTTTATATGTATCAGGCACTGTGGAGGTAACAAAATTATAAATTAACAACAGGAGTTAACATGCCAAAGTTCGATAACGTTAGTGTGGTTAAAAAAGCCAATGTGTATTTCGATGGCAAAGTATCAAGTCGTACTGTGCTTTTAGGTAACGGTGAAGCAAAAACCTTGGGTTTTATGCAACCCGGTGAATTTGAGTTTAATACCAACCAAAAAGAGTGCATGGAATTGTTAGCAGGGCAGTGGGATGTATTACTACCTGGTGAAAGCGAATGGCAAACATTTAACGCGGGCGAGTCATTTAACGTTGATGCTAATGTTAGCTTTCATGTAAAAGTAAGTGATTTTGCAGATTATTGTTGTTCATACATCGATTAATTTGTAGGTTGATTAAATTGTCAACACCTCTAAAGGCCGCTACAAAGCGGCTTTTTGCATACTTAATGCTAAATGAATGATCTAAATCAGTGGGGTAATAAATAATTGCGTAATTTTCATTTTTTCTCTTGTGTTAATTCGTTTAGCCCCCAATACTAACTATGAGGTAACAAATAAAAGGATACCCTATGAAAATTAATCTTTCTGGTCACCATGTTGACGTTACTGATTCTATTAAAGAACACATTAACGAAAAGTTCTCAAAAGTCGCGAGCCATTTTCCATCATTGATATCTCTAGATATTATTCTTTCAAAAGAGCATCATAAGTTCCAAGCGGAAATTAGCACAAATTATGAAGGTGCGCGTATATCGGTAAAAGGGGAAAACGAAGTTATGTATCCTGCTATTTCTAGCGCAGCTAAAAAACTCGATGCCGCACTAAAGCATCGTAAAGGGCAAATAAAAGCGAACTTACATGAAAAGCCTGTAAGTACCACACCTGAAATAGCACACGAAATCATCCAAGAGATGGATTTAAATTAATAACTAACAATGTGTTATTTTTAAAAAGAGCCTAAGGGCTCTTTTTTATTGCCTGTAAATTAGGTAAGTTATGCATTCACACAGTTTATTAATGATAAAAATTAATAATAAAAGCACTTAATACACCAAATTTGAGAAGTTAATGCAGTACACACAAAGCACATGGAAGTCTCGGTTAGGGGCGCTCGGCCCAGGTATTTTAATGGCCACCGCTGCCATTGGTGGCTCACACTTAGTGGCCTCTACTCAAGCAGGTGCATTATTTGGCTGGCAGCTATTTTGGCTTATTGTGGTGGTTAACGTTTTAAAGTACCCGTTTTTTCGTTTTGGCATGGAATACACACTCGCTACTAAAAATAGTTTAGTGCAAGGGTATAAAAACCAAGGGCCTGGCTATTTTTACAGTTTTATTGCTCTCAATATTATTGCCGCTGTGGTAAATACCGCGGGCGTATTGTTGCTTACTGCGAGCTTATTACACTACGCATTACCTATTAGTATTCCCGTTACCTTATTGTGCTGGTTAATATTGGCTGTATGTTTAATTATATTATTACTAGGGCACTTTAAAGCGCTCGATAACGTTGCAAAAGCTATTATGGGGCTACTTACTATAGCAACCATAACGGCATTAGTTATTGCTATAAATAACGGTCCAGTAGCGCCTGTAAACTATGTAGGCCCCTCACCGTATGAACTTGCCATGTTAGGCTTTATGGTTGCCTTAATGGGCTGGATGCCAGCGCCTATTGAAATTTCGGCTCTGAGCTCGTTGTGGCTTAAAGAAAAACAAGCTCAGCAAAGTGTGACTAAAACCCAAGGCTTATTCGACTTTAATGTAGGTTATTGGTTAACCGCCGGGCTTGCGCTGGTATTTTTTAGTTTAGGTGCGTTAGTGCAATATGGGCAAAGCAGTAATATAGAGCTTGGCGGTGTAGCCTTTGCTAAACAGCTGATTGATATGTATGCACTTACTATTGGCGAGTGGGCAAGGCCTTTGGTATCAGCCATCGCGTTTTTGTGTATGTTTGGCACCACGCTCACCGTGCTTGACGGCTACGCCCGCACACTTAACGAATCGCATAAACTACTGGGTTTTAAGCAATCTAAACACAGCTTAAATATGTGGCTTATATTACAAGCAATGGCCGGTATGGCCGTTATTTTATTTTTTAAATCAGCCCTTGGCCCCATGCTTACCTTTGCTATGACGCTTGCGTTTGTTACTACCCCTGTTTTTGCATGGCTTAATTTTAGCTTAGTACGCTCAGAGCCTGCTATTAAACACAGCGTATTACTGCGTAGTTTAACCTGGTTGGGCTTGGTGTACTTAGTAGGTTTTGCTGTTGCGTTTGTACTGTGGAAGTTGATGTGATTTTATTTTCGAGGTTCGAGGTTCGAGGTTCGAGGTTCGAGGTTCGAGGTTCGAGGTTCGAGGTGAAAGGTTAAAGGTGCAAATCAAACGACCTTTGCATAAATACCGACTGTTGCAGACCGCGATAGGCTGTGGTGGGCGAGAATTAGCCTGTCAAAAGTAATAGCTTGGTGAAAAAGATAATCATACTTGAAAGCCAAGTATTTAAGACAATCCCTAAGTCTCCAGAACAGAGCTGTATCTTTTTAAATAATACGCAAACAGATAAAGTTTATGTTTTGGTCAACACAACTGTATCGAAAAACTCGAGGAGCTTTCTATATGATTATCAAATCTTGACTTTATACATTAAAAATCTCCAATGATTGCTCATGACACTTTTCGGTCCCTCGGCGATATAAGGTATTGATAATAAATGGCAAAAATTTTTATTTTGTCGGGTTAGGGTTTACTCAATCCAATCTATGTAGAAATAAAGCTTTACATAAAAAGTAATCAGCAACGGCAATAACCTGTTATTGATAAAATTACATGTGTATGTATAATTTTAGATACATTAAAGGAACAATAAAACACTTAAAGGAAGCATTATGAAAATGAATAAAGCTGCACTCTTATTATTAACGACCCTCGTTGCAAGTCCTATTGCATTAGCTGAACAAACGCCTAACTTTAACTTCGTTTCTGGCGGTTACCTAGACGCTGATATTGATGGCGAGAGTGCCGATGGGTGGACAATTGACGGTAGTAAACTTGTAAGCGAGAATGTATTTTTATCTGGCCAATATCAAACTGTGGGTGACTCGGTAAACGGCGCTGATTTTGATATAAACTGGCTTAGCGCAGGAGTAGGGTATCGCACTGCGATTAGCTCCAGCACTGACTTTTATGGTTTGCTGACATATGAAAATATAGAGCTAGAAGCATCTTATGCGGGTAGAAGTGAGTCGGAAGATGAAAATGGATATGGCTTATCTGTTGGTCTTCGTTCAATGGTGAGCGAGAGCTTTGAACTAGATGGACGCTTAGGCTACGTCGACATTGATGATGATAGTGAAACGTCTATTTCTGTGGGGGCTCGTTATTATATCAATGAAAATGTTTCATTCGGTGCTAATTATACGTCACTAGATGATCTGGACTTGATCAGTGCGACAGTTCGATATAGTTTTTAAGATTTAAAAGTTGGATTTAAGCGCACTAATTAAGTGCGCTTTTTTGTGTTTAACAGCTACTTGTTTGTGATGATTATGTTGGGTTTTGCTGTGCTGAACCCAGCCTAAAACCGAACCTACCTCAACGCAATTTACGTAAAAAGTTAACGATCTAGGTTACGGTTAAATTAACTCTTTTATCGCTTTACTTATCCCATCTAAACTCAGCGGGTACATTCTGTTATCCATCAGCTGCTTTATAAAATCAATTGATTGGTAGTAAGGCCAGTGTTCAACCGGTTGTGGGTTGAGCCACGCGACTTTATCAAAGTGGTTAGTGATTCGTGCCAACCACGCACTGCCGGGCTCTTCATTCCAATGCTCTACCGATCCACCAGGGTAGGCAATTTCATATGGGCCCATAGTGGCATCACCCACAAATATAACTTTGTAGTCGCTGGTGAACTTATTAATCAGCGTCATAGTGTCGATAACGTTTGAATGGCGGCGTTGGTTATCTTGCCACACGTGTTCGTATAAACAGTTATGAAAGTAGTAAAACTCAAGGTGTTTAAATTCGCTGTGGGCGGCGCTAAATAGCTCTTCACAGGTATGAATGTAGTCATCCATTGAACCGCCAATATCAAACAGCATCAATACTTTTACTGCATTGTGGCGCTCGGGTGCCATTTTTACATCGAGCATGCCGCCTTGCTTGGCAGTCGCGCGAATAGTCTCATTTAAATCAAGGGTGTCGCTTGCGCCCGTGCGGGCAAATTTACGTAGCTTTTTAAGGGCGAGCTTTATAGTGCGTGAGCCAATTTCGCGGTCAGAATCGAGGTTACGGTATTCGCGTTTATCCCACACTTTTACCGCTTGGCGATGTCGGTTGCCGTCTTGACCAATACGCACACCCTCAGGGTTATAACCATACGCACCAAAAGGCGAGGTGCCACCGGTACCTACCCATTTATTGCCGCCTGCGTGGCGTTTTTGCTGTTCTTCTAAACGCTCTTTTAGGGTTTTCATTAGCTCGTTTAGCCCGCCCATGGCTTTTAGTTGGGCTTTTTCTTCATCGCTTAGGTGCTTTTCAAACTCTTTACGCAACCAATCTTCAGGTAAGTTGTGTTGCTGTTTTAAGCTTTCGAGCAGGTCTAAGTCGGCAATACCGCTAAAGTAATCGCTAAAGGCTTTATCGAATCGATCAAAATGGGTTTCGTCCTTTACCATAATAGTGCGCGCTAAATGATAAAAGGCGTCTACATCAGCAAATATAACGCCTTGTTTTAAAGCGTTAATTAAATCGAGTAACTCACGCAGGCTTACCGGTAAGCGGTATTCACGCAGCTTGAAAAAAAACTGTACTAGCATATTAGGGCCTGTTTATCTTTTGAGGTTAAATTTGCAGCAGTGTGTTTGGTATTTAGGCAAGGCAGAGCCTATGTAGTGTGGTTATTCCCCATAAATAGGCGATAACACAGCATAAATACCAAACACGCGCTGCCCGAAGGTTCGTCCTAGGGACGATTAACTCTTTGTTGCTCGGCTTTTACTTAGCCCACTAGGTTACAAACCTCGCGCCACGATTAAATCGTCCCTAGTTAGAACAAATTTTAATCCTGAAAGGTCAACAGGCCCTAGCGGCTCATAAACGCGAGTTTTTCGATTAGGCTTATGTCTTGCTCGTTTTTAAGCAGCGCGCCAAACATCGGCATTAAACCGCCTTTTTGCGCTTTGTCGTGCAGGGTTTTGGCGTCTATATCTTCAGCCATTAATAGTTTTAACCAATCCAGTAACTCGCTGGTGGAGGGCTTCTTTTTAAGGCCGTTGGCTTCGCGTAAGTTAAAAAATACTTCTAGCGCTTGGCGAACTAAATCTTGTTTAACATGCGGGTAGTGCACATCAATAATTTGCTGCATTTCGTCGCTATTTGGAAAATCAATATAATGGAAAAAACAGCGACGTAAAAACGCATCAGGCAGCTCTTTTTCATTGTTTGAGGTGATGATCACAATAGGGCGCTCTTTAGCCACAATGCGCTCACCGGTTTCGTATACATGAAATTCCATTTTATCGAGTTCGAGTAGTAAATCGTTTGGAAACTCAATATCGGCTTTGTCTATTTCGTCAATAAGCAGTACTGGGCGTTTGCCGTTTAATTCAGCGTACATGAAGGCTTGCCACAGCTTACCTTTAACTATGTAGTTGCTAATATTGTGAACGCGCTCATCACCTAGCTGGCTGTCGCGCAAACGCGATACCGCATCGTACTCGTACAAACCTTGCTGCGCTTTAGTGGTTGATTTTATATGCCACTGAATAAGCTCAGTATCTAAACTTTTCGCTAACTCTTCGGCCAGCATGGTTTTACCTGTGCCTGGCTCACCCTTAATTAAAAGCGGTTTTTGTAGCATAATAGCGGCGTTTACTGCCTGTTTTAATGCTGAGCTTGCGATGTAATTATCAGTAGAATTAAATTGCACGGGTTATCCTTTATCTGGTCTGAGCAGTAATTGTTATGCGTTATAATGCCATAGTTAATCGGCTTCACCAAGGTAGGCAAAACGGGCGATAGTTTTACCGTCTTTTTCTACGGTTTCAGTAAACATACTTAGTGGGCGTGCCCATATACCGTATTCACCGTATAAGGCTTGGTAAATAACCAACTGCTCGTTGGTTTCGCTGTGGGTCGCCACATGCATAACTTTATATTGTGGGCCTTTGTAGTGTTGATATAAACCCAGTTTTAGTGCTGTAGTCATAGTCTGTTATCTTGTATAATTTGCCTTCGCTTTTTATTATGCCAAAGAATACAGCAATACTATGAACTATATTTCTCTTGATGATTACAAAAAAGCCTGGGTATTTCGCCACAAAGATATTCCGGTTTCAGATATTGATGCAGCCAATATTAAACCGATGACCAGCGAGCGTGCGGCCGTACTGTGGACAACCATGGTGAGTCGTGAACATGACCATCCAGACTTTTTTGATAAAACCGATTGGTGCGCGCAAGAGCAAAACTTTAGCCAAGAAATTAATTGGGAAGATGCGTGGGAAAGCGAAGAACCCCAATTTCCAGATGCTATTTTGAACCACTTAGATTGGCAGGCTAATACCACAGTGTATTTTTGCATGGCACGCGATAATATTATCGAAACGACATTTGATGTGTTTAAACGTAACTGGCAAAACTTTATGTTTTTGGCTGATGGCAGCTTATTAATAGGTAAAAAGCGCAGTACTATGGTGCAATTTTTAGAATCAGGTATTGCAAAATTAGGTGAAAAGCCAAGCGCTTAAATTACTACAAGTGCTTAAAAACTGTGCATTACTGTGTTATAAAACAGTATTAAAATGTTTTTTTGAGTACAGCGATTGGTTGCTAAAAATAAGCAGTTTAACACAAGCCAGCAAGTTGAAATATGGCAAACTGATGCACAAAAAGTGCTTTACGCACAATTATGCAATGCTTTTTATCAGCGTGAAGTTCAGCGCTTAGTGGCTGAACCTAATGGTGACCGTTTACGCAGGCAATTAAAAAGCCTGCCTTATTATATTGAACGTGCCGCAACACGGGTAGCTAATGCACCATTGCCTTTTACGCTTGATGCGCAAAATGGAGGCTGGCTTGAAAAACAAAAACCAACACCGCCAGAGGCTAATCCTTCAGCGAATGAACTTTTTTATCAAGCGCATGCCAAAGTAGGGCTAATAATTCCGGTATTATTACAAAGTCACGGTCAAATTCGGGTTAGAATAGATAGCATTGATCAAGTAGCTGATACGCAACTGCATTGTAATGAACTTGGCTGGTTTGATTTTTTAGGCCAAGGACTTGAGCAACAAAGTGCGCAATTGCTTAAACCTAGTAAAACGAGCCTTGCAGCGGCGTGTTGTGGCCACCAGTGGCAGTTTTCAAAGCGTAGTACGCCACGGGTTTTGTCATTACGGGAAATGTTACTAGCTGCCAATATTAATTGGCGCAATGTTAAGCGGCCGCTAGCATAAGTAGATAATTAAAAATTAAAATAAGGAGTGTTTAATGCGATTTTTTCAATTTGGCTTGTTGTGCTTAGCACTTTTTATTCAGTACAGACTTTGGTTTGGGCATAACGGGGTGCAAGACTACACCCGTTTAAAAAATGCGGTGGCATCGCACCAACAAACAAACGAAAAGCTAATAAAGCGCAATAAAGTATTAAAAGCGGATATAGAAGATTTAAAGCTCGGCCTTGAAGGTATTGAAGAGCGTGCCCGCAACGAATTAGGAATGATTAAACCGGACGAAACCTTTATTCGTGTTTTACCGGCTCAACACCATGACAAATAAACAAACCATTGCTGCTATTGTTCCTGCCGCAGGTGTTGGCAGCAGAATGCAACATACAACACCAAAGCAATATATTTCCTTAGCAGGGAAAACCATTTTAGAGCACACGCTCGCTAAGTTATCGCAGTTACCGCAGTTAAACTCTATAGTGGTGGCATTGAGCGAAACCGACCCCTACTTTAACGACCTTACGCTATCTGACCCTCGCATTGTGCGTGCCACTGGTGGTAAAGAGCGTGCAGATTCAGTATTAAACAGTTTATTGTTTTTAGCTGCCAATCCACCGACTTGGGTTTTGGTGCACGACGCTGCAAGACCTTTAGTAGATATTGCTGATATAGAGCGCCTAATAGCACAGTGCATGCAGACTGGTGAAGGCGGTATTTTAGCCAGCAAAGTAAAAGACACCATAAAACGAGGTCAAAGCCATGCGCAACAAACTGTGCCTCGTGACGATTTATGGCAAGCGCTTACGCCGCAACTGTTTAAATACGACGAGCTTAAAACTGCATTGCAAAATGCGCTTAACAGCGGCGTTACTATTACTGATGAAGCCAGTGCCATGGAATGGGCAAATAAGCCGGTAAAGCTGGTGGCGGGGCGCAGTGATAATATTAAAATTACCACCCCAGAAGATTTAGATTTAGCAGGCTTTTTACTGCAAAAACAAAATAATGAGAGTGCAACATGATACGAATAGGCCATGGTTTTGACGTGCATAAATTTGGAGGCCAAGGGCCTTTAACTATCTGCGGCGAAAAAATTGATTACCCGCAAGGCTTTTTAGCACACTCAGATGGAGATGTAGCTATTCATGCGTTGTGTGACGCGATTTTAGGCTCATTAGCGCTGGGCGATATTGGTAAGCACTTTCCAGATACAGCCAGTGAGTATGAAAATATCGATAGCCGTATTTTACTTCGCCATGTAGTAAACCTAGCCAAGCAACAAGGTTATGTATTGGGCAATGCGGATATCACCATTGTGGCACAAGCACCAAAAATGCTGCCGCACATTCAAGCAATGCGAACCAATCTTGCCAGTGATTTAAATGCTGAGCTTTCACAGATAAATGTTAAAGCCACAACCACTGAAAAGCTCGGTTTTGAGGGGCGAAAAGAAGGCATTTCAAGCCATGCCGTGGTCATTATGAGTAAACAAAGCGCATGAGCGAATTAAATTATTTATATGGCGCGCCGCTTTCTAAAGCCGACTTTAAAACCACCGCAGAAGACTTTATGGTTGATGAGGAGCTCGGTATAGAGTTTACCGGCAGTGGTGAACACGTGTGTTTGCAAGTGGTTAAAAAGGGTGAAAACACCCAATATGTTGCCAAGCTGATTGCACAAAAAGCGGGTGTATCGCCACGTGATGTAAGTTATGCCGGCATGAAAGACCGCCATGGAGTATGCTCGCAGTGGTTTAGCGTAAAAGTACCGATTAAAAAACATATTGATTTTACTGAGCTCAACAGCGAAAGCGTGTTTGTGGTTTCGCAGCAGCGCCATGAGCGAAAATTACGCACTGGTTGCCATAAAGGAAATAGATTTACTATTACCTTGCGCAATGTAACCGAGCCGCTTGATATTTTATGCCGTATAAACGCAGTACGCGCAGGTGTGCCTAACTACTTTGGTGAGCAGCGTTTTGGCCGTGATGGGCATAACTTAGTCATGGCTGAAAAAATGTTTGCCGGTGAGCGCATACGCGATAAAAAGCTGCGAGGCATTATTATTTCTGCTGCGCGTTCACATGTGTTTAATCAAATTGTTAGTTTACGCGTGGCTGAGCATGGCCTTGCTAAAACCATGCATCGCGAAGTATTTATGCTAAGTGGTAGCAATGCATTTTTTGAAGATGCGATAAGTGATGAAAATATTGCACGTCTTGCCTCAGGCGACATTATGATGTCGGCGCCCATGGTTGGCAAAAGTGAAAAAGGCCTTACCGAACAAGAAAAAACATGGTTGGCACCGTATCAAGCATGGTGTGATGGCTTAGGGGATTTAGGGCTTAAAAACGAGCGCAGAATGCTGCGTTTAATCCCTCAAGATCTAAGTGTAGAAACACTTGATGAACGCACATTAAAACTCAGCTTTGGTTTACCCAAAGGCTGCTTTGCAACGGCTTTACTGCGCGAACTGGTTGATTATACTGACGCCAGTCCTCGCGAGCGAAAAGAAAAGGATAACGCAGATGAAGATTCTATTAAGTAATGATGATGGTGTTAATGCCAAAGGTATTGCTGTTTTATACCAAGCATTAACACAAATTGCTGAGGTAACGCTGGTTGCGCCAGATAGAAATTGCAGTGGCGCAAGTAATTCATTGACGTTAATGAATCCTTTGCGTGCAACGACACTCGACAATGGCTTTATGTCGGTTAATGGCACGCCAACGGATTGTGTGCATTTAGGTGTGAATCAATTAATGGATGAAAAGCCCGATTTAGTGGTAGCCGGTATTAACCACGGCGGCAATTTAGGTGACGATACACTTTACTCTGGTACGGTTGCTGCGGCAACTGAAGGTCGTCATCTGGGCTTACCAGCAATTGCGGTGTCTTTGTGCTCTCACCATGGTGAACACTTTGAAACGGCAGCAGCCGTTACGGTCAATATTATTAAAGGGCTTGCTTCGCATCCGCTGCCTAAAGATCAGATCATCAATATTAATGTTCCAGATATTCCTTTAAGTGAGCTAAAAGGGGTTCAGGTAACTCGCTTAGGCGCGCGACACAAAGCAGAAACCATGACCAAGCAAAGCGATCCTTGGGGACGCGATATTTTTTGGTATGGTTCTTTGGGTACAGAAAGCGATGCCGGTGAAGGCACCGATTTTTATGCTGTAAATAATGGCTATGCATCAGTCACCCCATTGAGCGTTGATATGACCGCTAAAGACAGTATCAAAGCTGTGGGAGAGTGGTTAGTCGAGTTGGAGATTAATCGTGCTGGCTAATTATACCCGCAGTGCACAAGCGCTTTCAGACCTATTACAACGAGAGGGCGTAGAAGATAAGGAGGTTTTAAAGGCGATTTCGCAAATTCCTCGGCATATTTTTATTGATGATGTACTAAAGCACAAAGCGTACCAAAATACGGCGCTACCGATAGGGCAAGGACAAACTATTTCTCAGCCTTACATTGTTGCCCGTATGACCGAATTGATGCGTTTAGCCGGCGTGAAAAGTAAAGTGTTAGAAATTGGTACCGGATCCGGCTATCAAACCGCGGTACTGGCTAAAACCTTTGATAAGGTGTATTCGGTTGAGCGTATAAAAGCTTTGCAATGGCAAGCAAAGCGTCGATTACATCAGCTCGATTTATATAATGTCACTATGAAACACGGTGACGGTTGGCAAGGATGGCAATCGCAAGCGCCATTTAATGGCATTATTGTGACCGCTGCGGCAACGATTATCCCTCCAGAACTACTCGCACAACTTGCAGATGGAGGCGTATTACTCGCCCCCATTGGTGAGGTAGAACAAAAATTAACCATGGTTATTCGCCAAGGCGATAGCTTTACAGAGCATGTAATTGCGCCAGTAAGATTTGTACCTTTGGTCCCTGGCGATATTGAATAGGAATTCATTTTGAAGTTGTTTACCAAGTTATATGATATGGCCTTAGTGTGGGCTAAGCATCGCCATGCAGAACGTTATTTAGCAGGGATGAGCTTTGCCGAATCGGTTTTTTTTCCGGTGCCACCCGATGTAATGTTAGCGCCTATGTCGCTGGCACAACCGAGTAAAGCATGGCGATTTGCAAGCTTTGCTACCGTAGCTTCTGTGCTTGGCGGCGTGCTAGGTTATCTTCTAGGGTTTTGGTTATTTGAACCTGTTGTAGAGCCTTTTATTGCGCAAATGCAATGGCAAGATAAATTTAATACGGCACTTGCATGGTTTAAAGACTATGGCGTATGGGTGGTATTTTTAGCCGGGTTTTCGCCTATTCCTTATAAGGTATTTACTATTGGTGCAGGGGTATTACAAATGGCGTTTTTACCCTTTATTGTTGCATCGGCGGTTGGACGAGGGGCGCGTTTCTTTTTAGTATCTGCTTTAATGAAATGGGGCGGAGTTAAAATGGAGCAAAAATTACGTCAATATATTGAAGTGCTTGGCTGGGCTGTGGTTGCTTTAATTGTTGTTGCGTACATTTTATTACGTTAAGTACTATATATTAATGTTATTAACGCAGAGGGCAAAACGCATTGAATAAACAAATACGCTGTTATGTTGCTTTATTTATTAGTGTTTTTCTCTGTGCATGCTCGTCTCGCCATGTTCCCGCACCGGTAAGCAGTTTAAATAATAATATTAATGACTATCCCTCACGGATTAATATTAACGGCGGAAAATACACAGTACAAAAAGGCGATACACTTTACTCGATTGCTTTTAGTGCCGGAAAAGATTTCAGGGAGCTTGCAAAAAACAATTCAATTGCATCACCTTACATTATTGTTCCTGGTCAGGTTGTTTCTCTTTTAGAACCAAGCAAGCCAAGAGTTACAGCAAAAACGAATCAAAAACACCCAGCTAAAAAGTCATCTAATTTACAAAAAAGTAACAAAAAATCAAAGAAAGAGCTTGATAAGCCGAAAAAACGAAGGTATGTTCAAAAACAAGCTAACCAAAAAATTAGCAAGTCTCAAGGTTCTGCAAACAGAAAGTTGAGTTGGTTTTGGCCTGCTAAAGGTAAAATAATCCAACGCTTTTCTAACAAGGAAAATGGTTATAAAGGCCTACAGATTGCTAATAAAAAGGGGTCGGCAGTATTCGCCGCTGCTCAAGGAACGGTAGTCTATGCGGGTAGTGCACTAAGAGGTTACGGTAATTTAATTATATTGAAACATAATGATGATTACCTAAGTGCTTATGCACATAACTCAAAGTTACTTGTTAAAGAAAAGCAAATAGTGAAGGCGGGACAAAAAATAGCAGAAATTGGTAATTCAGAGTCTTCAGTAACGGCACTTCGTTTTGAAATTCGTTATCGAGGAAAAGCTGTTAACCCTGCTAAATACCTACCCTGAACTAAAGGTGTTGATTGATTGTTCTGGAGAAGGCTCATGGCTAATATAGCAAAAGCTAATAAAACGACTACAGACCTTAATCATAAAGTTATTGATAGCTTGCTCAGGAGAAGTCTTATGGCTGATGTAGCAAAAGCTGAGAAAACCCCCACTGATGATAAGTTTGACGATTCAAAAGTTGAAGATCCAACGCAACTACTTGATGACGTGGAAGATGAAGACGTATTTGTTAAAGAAGAAGTCACTAAAAACCTCGACGCCACTCAGTTATACCTAGGCGAAATTGGTTTTTCCCCTCTATTAAGTGCCGAAGAAGAAGTCTTTTTTGCACGAAAATCGCTTAAAGGCTGTGAAGCTTCCCGTAAACGCATGATTGAAAGTAACTTACGCTTGGTTGTGAAAATTGCGCGCAGGTATAACAATCGTGGGCTTGCTCTACTCGATTTAATTGAAGAAGGTAACTTAGGACTCATTAGAGCGGTTGAAAAGTTTGATCCTGAACGTGGTTTTCGATTTTCTACTTATGCTACATGGTGGATACGTCAAACCATTGAGCGGGCGATAATGAATCAAACGCGTACTATTCGTTTGCCTATTCATGTTGTTAAAGAGCTTAACGTTTATTTACGTACAGCACGTGAGCTAACGCAAAAGCTTGATCATGAGCCTACCGCAGAAGAAATTGCAGAAAGCTTAGATAGACCGGTCGAAGACGTTACTAAAATGCTACGCCTAAATGAAAAAATAGCCTCTGTAGATATGCCCATTGGTAGCGAGAATGACAGTGCATTATTAGATGTGATAGCCGATGAAAAAAATGTAGGCCCTGAAGGTGAAGTACAAAACAACGATATGAATACGCATATTATTGACTGGTTAGGTGAGTTAAACCCTAAGCAACGCGAAGTACTGGCACGTCGGTTTGGTTTACTAGGCTATGAACCCTCAACCCTTGAAGATGTTGGCCGTGAAATAGGCTTAACCCGTGAGCGAGTTCGCCAAATACAGGTTGAGGCGCTACGTCGGTTAAAAGATATTTTGCAACAAGAAGGCTTAAGTACCAAAAGCTTATTTGAACAGTTCGCTTAATCTAAACACACAGAAAAATGAATATCGCCCGGCTTTTTTAAGCCGGGCTGTTTACGTATAAAGCAGTGCTTTTAATTTATAAAGCAGTTCATGCGCCTGACGCGGTGATAGGTTATCAGGGTCTATTGCGCTCATTTGTTGCTCAAGCTCACTAGGCTGAATTATTTGCGGTTCACTATCAAACGGTAAAACCTGTTGCTCTGTAGTGACTGTGGTGACACTTTGATGGTTTTCAAGCAAGCTTAGCTTTTGTTTAGCTTGGGCAATAACTGCTTTAGGCACCCCGGCCAGTGCCGCTACTTGCAAACCAAAACTTTTACTTGCGGCACCATCTAATACCGTGTGCATAAAGGCAATGGTATCGTTGTGTTCAATGGCATCTAGGTGCACATTAACCAGCCCAGGCGTTTGTTCTGCAAGCTCAGTGAGTTCAAAGTAATGGGTTGCGAACAAAGTTTTAGCCGCGATTTTTGAAGCGAGGTGATCAGCCGTGGCGTACGCCAGCGATAAACCATCGTAAGTACTGGTTCCTCGGCCTATTTCATCCATTAATACCAATGATTGTGCAGTGGCATTATTTAAAATTGCCGCGGTTTCGGTCATTTCAACCATGAAGGTTGAACGCCCAGATGCTAAGTCGTCACTGGCGCCAATACGGGTAAATATTCTATCTATATTACCAATTTTAGCGCTATCGGCAGGAACGTAACAGCCAATATGTGCCATAAGCACAATAAGGGCAGTTTGGCGCATGTAGGTTGATTTACCGCCCATGTTAGGGCCGGTAATAATCAACATTTTACGCTGGTTATTGAGTTCCACAGGGTTGGCAATAAACGGGTCTTTCATTACCTGCTCTACCACAGGGTGGCGGCCTTGTTTAATGCTGATATTATCGTTATCGCAAAGCTCAGGTTTGGCATAATTAAGTGTTTGGGCACGCTCTGCTAAATTGTTCAGTACATCTAAATCGGCAATGACCGAGGCCATTATTTGTAGTTGCTCAATATGCGGAGCAATAAACTCAAATAACTGTTCGTATAATTGTTTTTCAAGGGCCAACGCTTTTGATTGACTGCCGAGAACTTTGTCTTCGTGTTCTTTTAGTTCTGGGATTATATAGCGCTCGTTATTTTTTAATGTTTGACGACGAATGTAATCTGCAGGCACTAAGTGCGAGTTGGCGCGGCTCACTTCAATAAAAAAGCCATGCACACGGTTATAACCAATCTTAAGTGTACTAATACCTGTACGTTCACGTTCGCGCTGCTCTAGCTGTTCAAGCACATCGGTGGCACCTTGGCTTAAATTACGCCACTCATCAAGTTCGCTGTTATACCCTGGCGCAATAACACCGCCATCACGAATTAACACCGGTGGGTTATCAATCACTGCACGTTCAAGTAATGCTTGAAGCTCAGGAAGCTCTTTAGAGTGGGCTATAATATGAGAAATACGCGCATCTGTGGCATCGTTTAATAAGCTATGCAGCGGTGCTAATGCTTGAAGCGCACTACGAAGCCTTGTTAAATCACGTGGGCGAGCCGTGTGTAATGCCAAGCGAGCAATTACACGTTCTATATCACCAATCTCTTTGAGCGCGTCATGCAGCTCACTGCATAATTGCACATCTAAAATAGCACTAATGGCATTTAGACGAGAGTTTAACTCGTCTTTATTACGAATAGGGGTATGAATACGACGCTTAAGTAATCGCGAGCCCATCGCTGTGGCGGTTTTATCAAGCACTTGAGCAAGGGTATTTTCAAAGCCACCTGATAGATTAACGGTAAGTTCAAGGTTTTTGCGAGTTGGCGCATCCAAAATTACTGCGTGTTCATTATGCTCAAGGGTAATTGCACGAATGTGCGGTAATGCAATGCGTTGGGTATCTTTTACGTACTGCATTAAACAGCCTGCTGCCACCAGGGCGCTATGTGCTTTGTCGACCCCAAAACCGACTAAATCTTTGGTGCCAAACTGCTCGCACAGTAAGTGTTGCGCGGTATCAAGGTCAAACTCCCAATCAGGGCGACGACGCGCTCCCTTAATATGTTCAATTAAATGAGTGTTTTCAAAGTGTTCACTATATAGTAATTCAGCAGGCGCTAAGCGTTGTAGCGTTGAGCTAAATGCTTCATCGGTACTAACTTCAACAATGTTGAAGCGCCCAGAGTTGATATCAAGATACGCAACACCGTATTGGCCTTTTTTATTTTGCCAAACACTGGTTAAAAGGTTGTCTTGGCGTTCTTGCAGTAAGGCTTCGTCAGAAATAGTACCCGGGGTGACAATACGGACTACCTTGCGCTCAACAGGACCTTTGCTGGTGGCTGGGTCGCCCACTTGTTCACAAATAGCCACCGACTCGCCCATTTGTACTAAGCGGGCTAAATAGTTTTCTACTGCATGATAAGGCACGCCCGCCATAGGAATAGGATCGCCGCCGGCTTTGCCACGATGTGTTTGTGAAATATCAAGCAATTGCGCGGCGCGTTTTGCGTCGTCAAAAAAGAGTTCGTAAAAATCCCCCATCCGATAAAACAATAAAATATCGCGATGCTCTGATTTTATTTTTAGATACTGCTGCATCATAGGGGTTTGTTGTTTTATAGTGTGCGGTGCATAAAGATCAAACGACATGTATTTACCCAAAGGCTGAATATGGAATTACATCAAGAGATTAAGACACTTGCTGCGCAATTAGGCGCTATTTTAACGGATAAACGCTTATGGATCACTACCGCTGAATCATGTACTGGTGGTGGAGTGAGTTATTCGCTTACCGATACCCCAGGCAGCTCAGCATATATTGACCGTGCATTTGTCACTTATAGCAATAACGCCAAGCATGAATTACTCAATGTGAAGCGTGATACCTTAGAGGAATTTGGCGCGGTGAGCGAACAAACAGTCATTGAGATGGCAGCAGGCGCATGTAAGGCGGCTAATGCTGATATTGGCATTGCTATTTCAGGAATTGCAGGTCCCGGTGGTGCCACTGAGGGCAAACCGGTAGGGCTTGTATGGTTTGGCCTACAAATTAACGGTAAACACTGGGCGTTTGAGCAAGTATTTGATGGAGATAGGGCACAAGTTAGGCTGCAAGCTATTGTATTTTCTTTAAAAACTATAATAGAGAAGATAAAATAATAAAATTAGCTTGATACTGTGATTTCATACAGTATACTTGTCTGCATTAGCTGGATTTGGAGAGTAAAATGAACGATAACAAACAAAAGGCATTGGACGCAGCTTTATCACAAATTGAACGTCAATTTGGTAAAGGCTCAATCATGAAATTGGGTGACAATAAGGCGTTAAACATTGACGCTGTATCAACAGGCTCGCTAGGTATTGATATTGCTTTAGGTATAGGCGGCTTGCCAATGGGGCGTATTGTTGAAGTATATGGCCCAGAGTCATCAGGTAAAACAACGCTAACATTGCAAGTTATCGCGCAAGCTCAAAAAGAAGGTAAAACGTGTGCCTTTGTTGATGCTGAGCATGCTCTTGATCCGGTTTACGCACAAAAGCTAGGCGTTAACATTGATGAGTTACTTGTATCTCAACCAGATACGGGTGAACAAGCACTGGAAATTTGTGACATGTTAGTGCGCTCAAGCGCGGTTGATGTAGTGATTGTCGATTCTGTTGCTGCATTAACACCAAAAGCTGAGATTGAAGGCGACATGGGTGATTCACACATGGGCCTACAAGCACGTTTAATGTCACAAGCATTACGTAAGCTTACAGGTAACATTAAGCGTTCAAACACGCTATGTATTTTCATTAACCAAATCCGTATGAAAATTGGTGTAATGTTTGGTAACCCTGAAACAACAACTGGTGGTAATGCCCTGAAATTTTACGCCTCTGTACGTATTGATATTCGTCGTATTGGCTCGGTAAAAGAAGGCGACGAGGTTGTTGGTAATGAAACGCGTGTTAAAGTTGTGAAGAACAAAGTGGCACCGCCGTTCAAACAAGCTGAATTTATCATTATGTATGGTGAAGGTATTTCTAAGCAGGGGGAGCTGATTGATTTAGGTGTTAAGCATAAAATTGTTGAAAAAGCAGGTGCTTGGTACAGTTATAATGGCAACAAAGTTGGCCAAGGTAAGTCTAATTCGATTAAGTTCCTTAAAGAAAACCCTGAAATTGCAGATGAAATTGAAGGTAAATTACGTGAAATGCTATTGCTAAAAGCAACGGTTGAGCCAGAAGATGGCGAAGACGTATTAGGTGATGAAGGCGACCTTTAAGCCCATTTGTTTTAAAGCTTGATTTGACCCGAGCTTAAAAAAAAGCGCTAACCATTAGGTTAGCGCTTTTTTATTGTTTGCTATAAAGTGGCTTAAAGCCTAGTTAGCTTTATAGCTGCCAGTTAACTGACAATGAGTAGTTACGCGGTGCCCCGTAGTAACCTTGCTCCCAATAAAGGCTGTTTATGTACTTTTCATCAGTACTGTTATTAACATTAAGGGTAACACCGACGTTTTGAGTAATTTCGTAGGTGGCCATTAAATCTAATAAGCCATAAGCATCTTGTTTTGTAGTTGCCAATGCGTTGCCTGCTGGATCTTTTACTTGCACACGGCTAATAGAATCTTGCCAGCGGTAATTAGCACCTATGGTTAAACCATCAATAAATGGAACCTGATAAGTGGCTGCCATTTTTAATTGGTTTTCTGGGGTGTAATCTTTGACAAGTTCGTCACCATCAATACTTAAATTACTAAAGCTGATGCTAGCACTCAAATCATCAGTTAATTGACCGCTTAGCTCAATTTCGAAACCATCGCTATTGATACCGTCTGAACCATAATATCGAGTATCTGTGGGTGATGAACCGGGTATAGCAACAGCAAGCCCTTTTTGCTTAGCATCAAAATAGGCCAGTGTTACGAACACTTTTTCATCTAAAATTTGAGCTTTTAGACCAACCTCTGAACTTTTACCAATAACAGGAGCCAGTTGTTCAGCGTTAATGTCTAATTCTTTTTGTGGCACAAACGTTTCTGTGTAGCTAGCGTAAGCTGATAATGACTCGGTAAAATCGTACACAGTACCAATGTAAGGAATAACCTCTGAGTCATCGCGGGTTTGCACTACACTATAAGCAGTACCTTTAGTTTCCCAGTCGGTATAGCGTACGCCAGCCAAAATGCTTAATGGTTCTGCTAGTTTTATACGAGTTGAAACATAGGCCGATCTTTGTGTATTTTGTACATCACTGCCGTTAGGTTTATCAACCAGTGTTGCTTCTGGTGCTATCCCATCCCAAGTCGCTAAATCAGGCATCGCAGGGAAACCATTTCCTGTGCTGTAGTCATAAAGCGATTGGTCATTAAAGTCCATGTTTGCTTGGCTAATACCGAATGATAAGTCGTGCTCTAAAGAAAATAGCTCAAACTTTCCGCTGGCATATAAATCAAACAAATCTTGTGTGTCTTTGTAATCATAACGACTCGCATAGCCGGTTAAGCCTAAACCAGTATCTTTATCTGGGGTACCATATACATAAAATAACTCAGAATTTTGTTCATTTTTTATATGGGCATAACGGGCTTTAGCAACCCAAGTCGCTGATAAGTTTTGCTCAAGTGTTACATAGATACGTTCAGCGCTATTATCCCAATACGACCAATCTGCAGCTGTACTAGTTGACTCATCATAATCAGTTGGTGAACCATCAGTGTAATAAAGCGGTAGCGCACCCCATAAAGGACTGTCGGCATCTTTTTGTTGATTCACGTAGTTAATACTTAGTAGTGTATCGTCAGTTAGCTTACCCTCATAGGCAAGGTAGGCAATGGTTTTATCGGTTTCGTAGCGGTCTAGGTATGACTCTTTATCTTGCTTAGTAAATACAGCACGAACAGCGTGTTCATTGTTAATCGGTGTGGAAACATCAATATCTACACGCTTGTTATTCCACGAACCATAAGAAGCGGATGCATGAGCTTGCGTTGTGTAGGTTGGTTTTTTTAGCACCATATTAATAGTCGCAGATGGGTTACCTGCACCAGTCATCATGCCATTGGCACCACGTACAATTTCAACGCGATCATAAATTGCAGTATCTAGTGTACCTTGAATTGAACCGGAATTTTGCGGTGTCCCTAAGCCATCAATCAAAAAGTTGGTTATGTCAAACCCACGGGCTTTAAAGTAAGTACGATCGGTTTCTATTTGCTCTACTGTTACGCCTGGGGTGCTTTCTAATACCGCATTAATATCATCAAGTGAAAAATCATCCATCAACGCGCGTGAAACAACAGAAATTGATTGCGGAGTTTCTTTAATTGTTAAGCCTAGCTTAGTCGCAGACTGCGCTTCTTCAGTAATATAGTTTTTATGATGTTGCCCATAAACAGCAATTTTTTCTAAAGGTAGGTCGTCTTGCGTGTCGTTTGCAACAGCATATCCAGATAAAACCAGTGAAGTAAGTAGACTCAGTTTAAATACAAAGCCTTTTTGTTTGTGCAGCATTATGTTTCCCATAAGATTAAATGTGGAAGTAATTTAATCTAAATGAGAGTGATTTGCAATTGCGTTTGATGGATGTTTTACACGTCTTTGATATTTTTTAAGTAAAGCGCATGGGTTTGGTTAACTTGAGCTCTGGTTAAAAACAAAAAAAAGCGGCCGAAGCCGCTCAGGAAGTAAATCAGTATTTTAATTGGTTAGGAAATTAAAACGCATACTTTACAGAAAATTGTAAACGATCTAGATCGCCATCTACGCCACTTTCAAGCTCGCGTTCTGCATGTTTAAGTTCAGCGCCAAAGGTTAGACGTTTAACCGGTGAGTATAAAATATTTGCGCTGTAGCTTTGGCTTGATTTAGTTGGATCGCCTGTAAGGGCGAGTAAGTCAGTGTTGTTATCAGCACTGAAAAATGAATATAAGAAAGTTGAACGCCATTGGCTATTCCATTTATGCTGATACGCTACAAAGCCAGAGGTTGAATCAATCGCATCTAGGTCATCACCATTGAGAACCGCACCATGAGCTACGTTTAGACCCACATAACGACCTAGTCCTTTACCTTGGGTAAGCATAAATTTTAGATTGTCTTCACCAAGCTTCACCATACCCGATGCACTAACACCAAGTGAGGTTTCATCGGCATCAACACCGGCTACTTTGTAGGTCAGTTGACGAGCAAGGGCTGTTACTACAAAGTTACCCCAATCAGCATTATGGGTGTAGCGTGCGGTAAAGTCAGGTAATGAGGCATCATCAGTCACGGCCATGCCACCGCCAGCTGTAGTAATTGTGCTTTCTGGGTTCTCTAACGAGAATGACCATGCACCCGTAGTGTATTTAACTTGAGTTTGGCGCACAAATACAGTGCCCTCAGCTGGGCCAACAAAATCAAGCGCTTCTGGTAATGCACCGACGTTTTGAAAGTTTGACCATGTTTGACCAAATAACCAGCCATCATATGAGATAAATGCATGGCGAATACGCGGAGAATATGAATTGGACACACGCTCGTTACCGCCTGGGGCAGAAGCTAAAAAGTCTAGTTCTATTTTAGTTTTAACCGTTTTGCCATTATCTAAAAGTGTAGACGTACCAAAGTTAAAGCGAGATTCACGCGCGTGCATATCAAATACAGCATCTGAGTTATTATCGCTGCCAAAGGTTAATGTACTTGGTACATAAAAGTCACGGCCAACACTGGTGCCTGCAGGCGCACCTGCTGAGTAGTCACTCCACATTGCGTCGAGTTTAATGTATCCACCGTAGGTGAATTCGGTATCACCTATTTTTGCAGCTGTTGCGGCATAAGCCGTGCTTGTTAAAGCACATAATACAGCACTGGCTGCCAGTGTTTTAATTGGAGTAAATTTCATTGTTGCGTCCTTTTATAGGCTACTTGTTGTATGTTGTTTGCTTATGATATGTATTAATGTGTGTTACTTATATAGTACTAACAGATTGAATTTAATTATCTTTAATCTAATTTGTTAGTAAATACGAATTATTAATAAACAATCAAAGTTTTTAAATATTTAAACTACTGTTGTATATGTACACAATTTACTCAATCAACCATTAGTCTATTAGACTAAGGTTTAATAATTATTGAGTGTTCATATACTTTTATTTAATAGTATGTTTTTTATGTAAATAGAGTGTAGCCATAAGGGTTGTAGATAAGATAATCGTTGTTTGAACTCAGATACAACTAATGTCTAATATTTAATAGTGCACTGCTGAGTAATCCTTGATGAAAAGCCTAAGGCAAGTAATATAAATTGGAGACTAATATGTCACAAAGTATCTATCCAGTTCCTGCGCATATTAAAAACGCAGCGTTCGTCGATAATGAAAAATATAATACGATGTATAAACAGTCTATTGAGGACCCTGAAGGTTTTTGGGCTGAGCACGGTAAGCGTCTTGACTGGTTTACTCCATATTCAAAAGTAAAAAACACTTCATTTGACAAAGGCCATATCAATATTAAATGGTATGAAGATGGCTACCTTAATGCCTCTTATAACTGTATTGATCGTCACTTAAAAACAAAAGCGGATAAAGTAGCATTAATTTGGGAAGGTGATGATCCTTCACAAAGCGAAAATATCACCTACCAACAGCTACATGATGAAGTGGCAAAGTTTGCCAATGGTTTAAAAAAATTAGGTGTTAAAAAAGGTGACCGTGTAGCCATTTATATGCCAATGAGCCCGCAAGCTATATACGCAATGCAAGCTTGTGCCCGTATAGGCGCAATTCATTCAGTTATTTTTGGTGGTTTTTCACCGTCAGCTATTGCGGATCGTATTAACGACTCGGGCGCTAAAGTGGTGATCACGTCAGATGAAGGCCGACGTGCAGGTAACTGTGTGCCGCTCAAAGCCAATGTAGATGAAGCCGTATTACAAGATTCAGTCACCACTGTTGAACATGTAGTGGTACATAAACTAACATCAGGCGATGTTGATTGGCACGACCATGATATTTGGTGGCATGACTTAGTTGCAGATCAAGCGCCAGAGTGCGAACCTGAACACATGAATGCTGAAGACCCGCTGTTTATTCTGTATACATCGGGTTCTACAGGTCAGCCTAAAGGTGTGGTACATACCACCGGTGGCTATTTAGTCTATTCATCTATGACCCACGAATACATTTTTGATTTAAAAGACGATGATATTTTTTGGTGTAGTGCTGACGTTGGCTGGATCACAGGTCATAGTTATATTGCTTACGGGCCGCTCGTTAATGGGTGTACGCAAGTCGTATTTGAAGGCGTACCGACTTACCCAACAGCAGGTCGTATGGGTGAAGTGGTTGATAAACATAACGTGACAATTTTATACACAGCACCTACTGCCATTCGTGCATTGATGGCCAAAGGCGAAGAGCCGATTGCCAGCTCACATCGCGATAGCTTGCGCATTTTAGGTTCTGTGGGTGAGCCAATCAATCCAGAAGCGTGGACTTGGTACTTTGAGAAAATTGGTAAATCTAACTGCCCAATTGTAGATACGTGGTGGCAAACCGAAACCGGTGGCATCATGATTGCGCCATTACCAGGTGCAATCGATATGAAACCTGGCTCAGCAACTCGCCCATTCTTTGGTATTGCACCGGCATTATTTGATGCTGGAGGTAATACATTAGAGGGCGCTGTTGAAGGAAACCTAGTTATTTTAGATAGCTGGCCTTCACAAGCACGAACTGTGTATGGCGATCACGAGCGCTTTGAACAAACCTACTTTAGCGCTTATCCTGGTGTGTACTTTACTGGTGACGGTTGTCGTCGTGATGAAGACGGTGATTATTGGATCACAGGACGCGTTGATGACGTACTTAATGTATCTGGGCACCGTTTAGGTACTGCGGAAATTGAAAGCGCGTTAGTTGCTCATGAAGCTGTAGCTGAAGCGGCAGTAGTAGGCTACCCGCATGATATTAAAGGCCAGGGTATTTACGTTTACATAACTCCTAACGAGGGTGTAACGGTGAGTGATGAGCTAACAAAAGAGATCCGTAATTGGGTACGTAAAGAACTAAGCCCAATAGCATCACCAGATATGATTCAGTGGTCGCCAGGTTTACCTAAAACACGTTCTGGCAAAATTATGCGTCGTATTTTACGTAAAATCGCGGCAAATGAGCACCAACAGCTTGGTGATACCTCAACACTTGCGGATCCGTCAGTGGTTGATGAGCTAGTAGAAAATCGATTAAATCGTTAATTTCGCGTTAAAAGCTTGATTAGAAGTTGATTCTAAACGTAGTATATCGGCTGTTGTCTGTTGGATAGCAGCCGAATTTTTGGGAGTGAACAATGAGTCAGTTTTTAATAGCGGACGATCATCCGTTATTTCGTGAAGCACTAAAGGGCGCTTTGAGTGTAAAGTTTGCAGGTTTAGAAGTATTTGAATCAGCGGATTTTGATAGTACATTGAAGGTGTTAAGCGAACAAGAAGATCTTGATATATTACTACTAGATTTACACATGCCAGGTAACGGTGACTTATACGGTTTGATCCGTATACGTGAAGATTACCCAAGCTTACCTATTGCGGTGGTTTCGGGTAGTGAAGATGTAAATATTGTTTCGAAAGTTATGGGTTATGGGGCAATGGGGTTTATTCCTAAGTCATCATCATCTGACGATATTGCCAACGCAATTAACCAAATACTCGAAGGCGATACTTGGCTGCCAACCGAACTAAAAACTAAAGTGGCTGAAATAGAAGGCGCAGATAGAGAAATTGCTGCACAAGTGGCATCACTCACTCCACAGCAATACCGCGTATTACAATATTTGCACGAAGGTTTACTGAATAAACAAATTGCGTACGAACTTCACATTTCAGAAGCCACAGTCAAAGCTCACATCACTGCCATATTTAGAAAACTCGGTGTTTATAATCGAACTCAAGCTGTTTTAATTGCTGCAAAACTACAACTAGAACCCATAGAGCAAGCTTAAGCAGACTAAATAAGAGGCGAGAGCCTCTTTTTTGTAACCCCATCACAACAAACCCATCAGTTAATTACCATGGGATAACAAGTCATTCATCTTTATTACATGACCTGCTCAGAAAATAATGCTAGGTTACGGGCATTTTGTAATTAAGAGAGCATGGTATGTCAGACTCAATGGACTCACCACACACATCCCAAGATGAAAATCAGGCCGCAAAGGGCGGTTGGTTTAATCGATTTTTAGCCACGGTAGAATTTTTAGGGAATATGCTTCCCCATCCAATTACCTTATTCGCGCTGTTTTGTATTGCCATTATTTTATTTAGTGGCGTTGCTGATTGGTTTGGACTTAGTGCTATCGATCCTCGCCCTGAGGGCTCTGCTGGGCGCGATCCAGATGGTGTAATTGAAGTAGTTAGCTTACTCAGTGCCGAGGGCTTACAGCGTATTGTAACGGGATTGGTAACTAACTTTACCAGCTTTGCGCCACTGGGTACGGTGCTAGTAGCGCTATTAGGTGTAAGTGTTGCCGAGCATTCAGGATTATTGTCTGCGGCAATGCGTGGCATGGTTATGGGTGCATCTAAACGCTTAGTTACCTTTATGGTGGTATTCGCTGCTATTTTATCAAACACAGCATCTGAGCTGGGTTATGTAGTATTGATCCCCCTAGCGGCAATGATATTTCATAGTTTAGGTCGTCATCCGCTTGCAGGCCTTGCTGCAGCGTTTGCTGGTGTATCGGGTGGCTATAGTGCTAACTTATTACTGGGTACTATCGATCCGTTATTAGCGGGTATTACGACGCCTGCAGCACAAATGATTGACCCAACTTACCAAGTAGGCGCTGAAGCGAACTGGTATTTTATGATGATTTCAGTATTGCTAATTGCTGTTTTAGGTACGCTTGTTACTGAGAAAATTGTTGAGCCACGTTTAGGTAAATATAACCCAGATGAAGCCAGTGAAGATTTAGCTCAAAATAATATTGCCGGTTTAACTGCCAAAGAAAAGTCAGGTTTGAAATGGGCTGGAGTTTCATTACTTGTTGTTTCGTTGTTGCTCGCTTGGACGATTGTACCCGCAGACGGTATTTTACGTAACCCTGAAACAGGTCTAGTTGCTCACTCGCCGTTTTTAAAAGGGATTGTTGTTTTTATTTTTGTTACCTTTGGTATTCCAGGTTTTGTGTATGGTCGAGTGGTTGGCACCATGAAAAATGATAAAGACGTGATCAATGCCATGAGCAAAAGTATGAGCTCTATGGGCATGTACATTGTATTAGTGTTTTTTGCTGCGCAGTTTGTGGCATTTTTTAAATGGACTAACTTAGGCACAATTTTAGCGATTAACGGTGCCGCGTTACTACAAGCTCTTAGCTTAACTGGGCCGGAAGTATTTGTACTGTTTATTTTGATGTGTGCTTTAGTGAACTTAACGCTAGGCTCATCGTCAGCGCAGTGGGCAGTAACAGCCCCTATTTTTGTTCCTATGCTGATGTTAATTGGTTATGCACCAGAAACAATTCAAGCGGCTTATCGTATTGGTGATTCAGTAACTAACTTAATTACCCCGATGATGAGTTACTTTGGTTTAATCCTTGCGGTTGCCACTAAATACAAAAAAGACATGGGAATAGGTACTTTGGTAGCCACTATGTTGCCATACAGCTTAATCTTCTTTGTTGGCTGGGTGGTACTGTTTTACTTATGGGTATTTGTTTTAGGTATGCCAGTAGGCCCTGGAGCACCAACGTATTACACACCCTAGTTAAGTAAGGTTTATTATTTACTTATAAAAATGCCAGCTTATTAGCTGGCATTTTTAATAGCTATATAAAGCTAATTATGAAAATACGACGGTTTTATTGCCATTAATAAACAGCTAGAGTATTACCAAATTGGTTTAATAACATGCCGCCTAAACAAAGGCTTCTTTTGGAGCTAATAATACAACTTTGGTTTTTTCTTCGCCGTGCAGTGCCTCTTTGACGTTAGCAGGAAACCCTTCGCAAAGTTATGATAAAAATCGCTGCGAGATTAGCCTGTGAGTCTGCTCTCATAAAAAGCGTTGTGCATCTTTATCAACAAGGCCTAATAATATCTAAATTATGCTGATTACAGAGTTTGGTAATTTTGGCTAAGCCTATATCGTCTGCGTATTAATTGGTTAGTGTATTACTTATTTTCCTCATCCCCTCCCTGTCTTTGATGCGCTTGCAGGGGGGAATTACATTTACATCAATGTGTAGAGAGGGGGATTTAGTGTGGAAAGATGCCACCTAGTAATAAGGTGGCATATAGATAAGCTAGGTTTTTGGCTCAGACGCTAAATCGTCTTCCTGACGCAAAAAACCAGCGGCTTCCTCATCATCTTTGGTTAAAGCTGGCTGCATAGGCATAGCCCGTGTTTGCTGGTTTAACTGGTGCAGTTGAGATGCATTGCCTAAATCGCGTTCGCTAGTGATAGAGGCAATTGATTCTCGGTCTTTCAAAAATGCAATTACATCTTTTTTGATTGCTTGTAATTGACCTTCATCTTTATGCATTTCCATAATATGTCGAGGATGCTCGAGGTTTTTCATGCCTGTAGCTGCAAAGGTTGTAGAAACAATGCGCGAAACAATCACCCAAGGCGTTATGCTGCTACGTACCAAGGTATTTTCCGAGCGTGTGCTATCATGAATACCGGTGCCCGTTGATATTTTTGACTCAGTAAATGTACCCTCGCACTTGAAGTACACGAGTAAAGATTCAAATTGCATTTCAGCAAAAAATAAATGGGCACTATTGCTCAGCAGCTGAGCAAATGCTTTAACTAATATGCCGATAAGCAATAAATGAACACTTGCCATTAACAGCTCACTAAACTCAATAATATTTTTATTATTAAAGGCTTGTTCAATACTATTTATATTAGCAGCGTCAATATAGTGGTAAATATTAATAAAAGAGTAAGCAAGCAACACAGTAAAGGTAAGCGCTACAATGTAGAGTAAGTTACCACTAATTAACGCAACTAAACGAGAAAGGTTAAAGTGCTTACCTAAATCCATTGTGTGTAGTTTAGGCTGAATTTCTTGAATCATTTCGCCTTTAAACCCGCCTTTTCCTTCAATTTGCTCTTGTAGTTTAGGATCTAGCTCACGATAAACCCTATTAGGTACTTCTTTATAACGGCGATTAGCCATTACTAAGTTATCAAGATTTATAAAAATTTCATCTGGATGAACAGACTCTTGCCAATTTTCACGTAGTTCTGATACTTCAGCGCTTGGTGTCACTTCGTTTAAACGCGCTTTAATCATCACAAAAACAAGTGCACAACTAAATGCAGCTAAAATAATAATGGCAGTTAAATAGAGGCCCGCGTTAAGGTTGGGTAATTGCTCAAGCCAATTGTCTATTTGTTGTTTGCTTATGCGCTGTTCCTGCATTATCCACGACATAGACAGGCCTATAGCAATGGGCAATATAAAGGATAAAGAAATGATTTTAGCAAGAGCACCAGTACCTAAGGCTTCAATATTTTTCTCTGCATTACGTGAAATAGGTTTGCCAGAAGAGCGCCAAGAAAACAGCACATAAAACATTAATATGGCACTATATATTGGAAAAGCTAGTTCGCCAGCTTCACCGGTAAAACCAGACAGTGACACAAAGGCGACCAATGCGTAAGCGATAAGAGCAACCAGTGTGCTTATCCATGAGCCAAATAAACGTTGGGCAACATTACGTATTGGGTAGGGTAAAAATAATAGTTTTGGTACTAGACTATGTAGCAAACGCGATAAAAAGCCATTCGGTTCTTTAAAAGTACTGTTTTTGCGACCAACAAGCATTTCTTCTAATGTTTGCGCAGTGTAGGCTACCTCGTTTTTTTCTTCTTGTGCAGTTGAGGTTTGTGACTTACTAAAATTAAACGCCAACGATGTCGGGTGGTTTCTACCTACGAAGTACTTAAGCGTTGCATAAATACCACCTGATAAAGTCCGAATTCCTAGGGCGAGTATTAACATGCCAAATATCATTAAGATCCAACCTGCTGTTGCATCTTCTTTTACAGAGCTAGACGCGATAACAAGCAAGCTGATGCCAACAACAGATTCAATAAGCCCTCTTATTGCTTTTACTTTACCTTCCAGTTTGAAAGGGTTTTTTAGTCCAAGATCGATTGATCCGTAATCAAAAGCCATCAAATGCTCCTTATAAATAGTAACCCTAAAAAGGGAATATCAGCATAGCTAAAATAATGCATACATTATTGCTTAATTTCTGATTATATATCAATAATATTGTTCAGCTTAAGGTTACTTGAATATGATAAGTTAAATCTCTTAAAAGTTGTTATTGCTTAAAAGGGAGTATAGTAAATAACCTGGTATTTCAGCTAATCCATAAAGTGAATGGTTTTGCCAAGAGGAAAATTGCATATTTTGGCCGTGGAAGTTGATAGTAAAGGTCGAGTAAAATAATGATATAAATCTAAAAAAAGGCTCTATTTTCGGTTCTATTAGGTTGAATTTACTTGCAATAGAAAACAGCTGATACGTAAATTTACTTTGTTTTAATAAAGTCTCTTAATCAATGTTCAGGTTTAGTTATATTGGATAAACAAATGCCAGCTTGTTAGCTGGCATTTTTAATAGTTATATAAAGCTAATTATGAAAATACGACGGTTTTATTGCCATTAATAAACAGCTTATGCTCTGATGCTAGTTGCAGTGCTTTACAAAACACCGTTTTCTCTACATCTTTACCCATTTTAGCCATCATCTCAGCTGTATTCGCATGGGTCACACTCGATACGTCTTGTAAAATAATCGGGCCTTCGTCTAGCTCATTATTAACAAAGTGAGCCGTGGCACCAATAATTTTCACACCACGTTCAAATGCTTGGTGATACGGTTTTGCACCAATAAAAGCAGGTAAAAATGAGTGATGAATATTAATGATTTTATCCTCAAAACGACCCACAAATTCAGGGCTTAAAATACGCATGTATTTAGCTAGGCCAATAATGTCAGGATTATAGCTGGCAATTAAGTCACCGACTTTTTCGTCGTGCTCACTGCGCGTAAGTCCTTCATGAGAAACCACATGAAAAGGAATATTAAACCCTTTCACTAGAGGCTCTAGAGTAGGGTAGTTAGCGATAACGGCGAGTATCTCTATGTTTAGAGCTTGTTCAAATTGCTTTAATAACATGCCGCCCAAGCAATGAGCTTCTTTTGTGGCTAATAGTACCACTTTGGTTTTTTCTTCACCGTGCAGTGCCACTTTTGCTCCAGCTGGTAATACGTCGCGAAGTTGTGACAAAAACTCAGCATGTGGTTCGCCTGTAAGCTCTGTGCGCATAAAAAAGCGTTGTGCATCTTTATCAACAAATTCGTTGTTACGAATAATATTTAAATTATGCTGATTACACAGTCCGGTAATTTTGGCGATTAAGCCTATATCGTCTGCGCATTGGGTGGTTAGTATATAACTCATTTTCCTCATTCTTACCCAGTGGTTAGTTGCTTCATTATTTGTGTTTTAACTCAGAAAGCAAGACCTTTGTGTGATGGCCAATGTTTAATTTTAATTTACGCTAAGATAGCGTTAGTAAGGTTAATTTAGCTTTGAGTAAGTTTAACAAATTGTGTTCTAGTAGGGATTTAAAACAAGGAACTAAATCAGTTGTTTATTACTATATTTATACTATTGCCTAGTTAAAAAGTTGTTTCTAGTGTGCTTTACTAGCATACGAGTATATTAAATTGCGAATTAACTCTGTTTGTGCTTAATTTGTATACAAGTGTGGCGCTGTTGTCAGTAATATAAACAATGGAAACTTAGCTGCTAAGCGGCTGCAAAATAAAAAGCTTAATGGCTTATAATGTTAATTGGAGAAATAATGGGTAATTTAAGCTTAAAAAACAAATTGCTATTGTTGGCTGTTTTACCATTGATAGTATTACTAATCAGTTTTATGGCGGGCTCTTATTATTTAGAGAAGCAGAATCAACAGCAAAACTTTAATGAGTTCAAAACTAAATTAATTGCTGATAAACAGACTCTATTAAAAACAGAAATAGAAATTGGTTCTCAAATAGTGCAATACCAATTAGCACAAGGTAATGAACAAGACGCAAAAAATGCGTTGCGAGATTTAACTTTTGGCGAAGATGGTTACTACTTTATTTATGATACCGATGGTATTAGTGTTTTTCATGCATTACTGGGTGATGCAATAGAAGGTCAAAATAAAATAGGGATGACCGACCCAAACGGTAAAAAAATAGTGGTTGGCCTACTTGAACAAGCGCGTAAGGGCGGTGGCTCGTTTACTTATCATTTTCAAAAGCCCAATACCACAGGCTTAGTCGAAAAAATTGGCTATGCTGCCATGATCCCAGGTACTAATTGGATGATTGGAACTGGCACTTATATGGATGATATTGAAGCTGAGCTGGTAAAGTATCAAGCAACTATGGAGCGCCATTTAAGCGAAAAAATGACCACTTTGGTTTTAATATCACTTCTGCTTCTTGGTTTAGCAGCAGCCGGTGCGTTGTATGCTTCTAACAATATGCTAAAACCGATCAAACGTATGGTGCAAAGCTTAGATGATATTGCTAAAGGGGAGGGGGATTTAACCCGACGCTTAGAAATAGATACCCATGATGAAATTGGTCAGTTAGGTGAATCTTTCAATGTATTTGTGAGCAAGCTACACAGTATTATTGCCGGTGTGGTTGATGTAACAAGTGACGTTAAAACAGCCTCCTCAGATATTAATACGCAAACATTATTGATAGAAGACAAGTTATTAAAGCATAACCATGAAACCGATTTAGTGGCAACGGCGATTACCGAAATGTCAGCAACCTCACATGAAGTTGCGCAAAATACCACACAAGTTGCGGTATCAACGCAGGCGGCAACAAAAGAAGTGGCTAATGCGCAAGATTGTGTGGATGTTTCATTGAGTGAAGTTTCAAACTTAATGGGCGAAATTAACCAAGCCGCAGAGCAGGTTAACTCGTTAAGTGAACAATCTAAAAAGATTAATAGCGTATTGAGTGTCATTGGGGGGATTGCTGAGCAAACTAACTTACTGGCATTAAATGCGGCAATTGAAGCGGCACGCGCAGGTGAGCAAGGTCGTGGGTTTGCGGTGGTGGCTGATGAAGTTAGAAGCTTAGCGAGCAGAACTCAAGATAGCACATTAGAAATTAACGAAATGCTTAGCGAATTACATAACTTAGTTACTGCGGCTGTAGGAGCCATGCAAGCGAGTCAACAAAGCTGTAACCGCTCTGTAGAGTCTTCACGCGCTATATCTGAAAGTTTAGGTGCGGTTACTACATCGGTAACAACAATTAACGATATGAGTACACAAATTGCCACCGCAGCTACTGAGCAAAGTAGCGTTACAGAAGAGATAAACCGTAACGTTTATGCAATTCAAGAAATTGTGAATGAATTAACGCAATCGAGTAAAACGACCTCTTCGGTAAGTCAGCACTTAGCGGAACGAGGTCAAAACTTAGGTGATTTAGTCGGTCAGTTTAAAATATAAATAATATTTAGCTATTAATTGCTTTTAGAAGCCGTGATTTATTTAGTTACGGCTTTTTTTTGCTTTATTTTTAGCTAAAGCGCAATAGTTTATAGCCTGCTACATCTATAAATATTTAACAGCACAGCGATTTTTTAATATTTTTATTAGCGACTAATGTACACTATAAGGGTCTGTTGACCTTTTGGATTGAAACGTGTTCAACCTCGAAAGACAAACAGATCCTAGCTAATCTCATTAATAAGTACTTACTTATTACAGTAAATTTATAGTGAAACGACTATTTTAGGGTTTTTAAATGATAGAGTATCCGGTTGATCAGTTACCACAACTCATAAATGACTTATTGCAGTGTGATACCACTGAGCGCAAAAATAAATTACTAATAGATGCTCAGCAAACTTTATCAACTGAGCACTTATCTTTATTGTTTGAGGCGATCCCTAAAGAGCAGCGTCTCGAAATTTGGCATTTATTAGATGAAGACACGCAGCACGAAATCTTTGTTAATTTAAGTGAAGATAGCTGTTTATGGTTACTACAAACACTAGATGACAGTGCCGGATTTAAATTATTAGACGAAGTAAATGTTGAAGAGCTACTTGAGTTAGAAGAAGTTATTCCACAACGTTTTATTGATTACGCTAAAAAACAACTCGATGAAGCACAAACTAAGCAATACGAACTGGCTCAGCAATATACGCCAGAGCAATTAGGTCACTGGATTGGGTTTGATTTTTTAAAGGTGTCAGACAAACTCACTGCGGGTGGCGCTAAAAAGCTGCTAAACAAAGGCTTACCGCAATACAGCGAAGTTATTTATTTGGTGAGCCGTAAAGGTAGCTTAATCGGTGAAGTTGCGGTTAATGATCTGATAAAAGCGCATGATAACGAGAGTTTAATGACGCTAGCTAATCATGACTTTACCTCATTGCACGCAGACCATGATTTATATGAAGCCGCTGAAGTAGTTATTCATAGCGAGAAAATGGCCATGCCCGTGGTTAATGCCGATAACAAATTAATAGGGCGTTTAACCATTGCATCAGCTTATGAGTTACGTCAAGAAATAGCCGACGAAGCGGCAGCAAAGGCCGGTGGTTTACGAGAAGACGAAGACTTATTTGCCAGTGTTCGTAAAAGTGCTAAAAACCGTGGTATTTGGTTAGGTATAAACTTAGCAACAGCATTTTTAGCCTCGTGGTTTATCGGTTTGTTTGGCGCAACTATAGAGCAAGTGGTGGCACTTGCGGTATTAATGCCTGTAGTGGCATCAATGGGCGGTATTGCCGGTAGTCAAACCTTAACGGTTATTGTACGAGGACTGGCTCTGGGTCAGGTTACTGACTCAAACCGAAACGCATTACTTAAAAAAGAGCTGCGAGTAGGGGCGGTAAATGGCTTGGTGTGGGCTTTAGTAATTGGTTTGCTAACCTTTGTATGGTTTAACGATATTATGCTTAGTATAACCATTACCGTGGCAATACTGCTGAATTTAGTGGCTGCATCGTTGGCGGGCGTAGTGATCCCGTCTATTTTAGATAAAATGAAAATTGACCCTGCGTTGTCGGGTTCAGTGATTTTAACCACAGTCACTGATATTATCGGCTTTGTAACCTTTTTAGGGTTAGGTAGTTTGTTATTACTCTAATTTTTAAGCTAAACGCCAGTTCCATGGAGTGGCGTTTAGTAATATATAAAATAATAGCATTACAAGCCCGTTAGAATGTTTTAAACAACAGTACTTGTTTTATTTCTACCTTCGGTTTTTGCGCGGTACAAGGCTGTGTCTGCGGCGCACAACAGCGCCTCGTAGGTGCGATATTGACTATTATGCTCACAGGCAATCCCTTGGCTCACACTAACTTTAACCTCTGGTGGTAGGCCTATATCTGTAAATGTCATCGCATTAATTTGTTGTTGTACATGCTTGGCAACAATCGTAGCACTTTTTATATCGCAACGCGGTAAAATAATAGCAAACTCCTCACCGCCATATCTCGCAGCCAAACACTCTCTTGACGGAATACAATGCAAAAGCATTTTTGCAATTTTTTGTAAGCATTTATCACCTTTAATATGCCCATAGGTGTCGTTGAATTTTTTAAAGTGATCTACATCAATCAATATGCTGGTTAGAGGTTGTTTGCTTTGAATACTTTCTTGCCAGTCGCCTAAATAAAAAGGTGATTGATGCATAAGGACTCGTTATTATTTTATTTGTAAGCACGCTTAATTAATTTAATATGATTTTAAATCATATTAAGGTTTTTATTTATTTTAGGTCGCTTTTATTAAGCGTAACAATGCGTTGTGGAAACGGAATTTCAATATTGGCATCGTTAATCGCTTTATACACACCGCCATTTATAGCGAGTTTAGTTTCAATAATTTTAGTGGTGGGCACCCAATAACGATAACTAATGGTGACGCCGCTATCAGCAAAACGTTCTATACCAATTTGTGCATTAGGGTGTTTAGCTACGAGTTCGTGATTAACTAATACGTTTTCAATAAGGCTTATCGCAGTATCACTACAGGCACTGTAGGCTATGTCTATTTCACCTTTTACCAATGAATAATTAAATGAGTTATGCAGAATTTCGCCAACAATATGCTTGTTAGGAATGGTTATTTCTACTTTTTCTTCATTAATTAATATGGTGTGCCCCAGCTCAATTACTTTTACTTGGCCACTAACGCCTTTTACTTCTATGGTATCGCCAACCACAAATGGCCGCGTAGCAATAATAGCAAGCCCCGCGCCATAATTAGAAAGCATACCTTGTAACGCTAAGCCTGCGCCTAATGAGGCGGCACCTATTGCAGCTACAAATGGGGTTACACTAATGCCAATTTTACCAAGCGCAATAATGATCACCATAATGATCAGCAGTACTTTTACAACATTACTGACAAAATTAGTCAGGGTGATATCAATGTTATGGCGGGTCATTAAGTTTGCGACAACTTCGGCGAGCTTTTTAGCGACCCACAGGCCAACGAGTAGAATAAAAATAGCGCCCACTATTTGCATACTGTAGGTAACTAAATACTCGGTAAGTAGGGCGTAGTACTTTTCAAATTGCTGAATTTCGGAACTGATCATGTTGGGCTCTATTTTTAGCGATACTGTTATCCGCTTACTATAACAAAGTATTAACTAAAATTGGATATAATAGTGGTACTATCACTGCGGTTAATAATGCACTGAGTGCCATAGCCACTGATGAAAATGCGCCTATTTTTGGGTGTTCGGCAATAGCTGCCGCCGTACCAATTGCATGGCACGCGGTACCGATTGCAATTCCTTGTGCCTCAAAGTTATAAATCTTAACTAATTTGAGCAATATAAAGCCAAACAAAGCCCCCAATAAACCAATAAAAATAACCATGGCAGCGGCAAGTGAGCTAATTCCTCCTAATGAGTCAGTAACCAGCAGTGTGATAGGGGTTGTTACACTGAGTGCCGCAACAGAGGCGCTCAATTGTGAGGGCACAGCAAATAAAATACTTAATACAAAAGCCACTAGTGTGGCGTTAACAATACCTATACTGCAAGTAGCGACAATTAATAGTAAGTTTTTACGTACGTGCATAAATTGCTGATAAAGCGGCAAGGCTAAAGCAACAATGGCCGGCTCTAATAGCCAACTTAGTAACTGACTATGTGAGGCAAATTGTGAATAGGGTAATTTAAGGTTGACTAACAGTAGGGCAATAATGCCAATGCTTAAAAAAACAGGGTTGGTTAATGACTTTAAAATACTCTGGTTTATCTTAAGATTAACCGCTCTTAGCGCAATAAAGAGAATAATAATAAATGGCACGGTTAACCACCATAGGCTGGGGGTTATGCTGGTGGTTAAGTTAGTCATTATTAGCTCTACCTTTAAAATAGCCCACTAGGCTTGCCACTAAAATTAAACTACTGAGTGGGACTAATAAGATGACCGCAGTTAAGAAAGGCCAATGTGATTTAATTAGCCCTAAATGTTCTATAAAACCGACGCCTGCAGGAATAAAGAAAATAGGCATTACATTCAAAATAGGTGATGCACAGGGGGCGAGTTGATGTTCTTTAACTATGCCTAATAACAGTAACGTTAGCAGCAAAACCATGGCGAGTAGAGGAGCAGGGAAACTCGCATCAAGAAGATGCATAATGAATTTGCTTGTTGCTAAGCACAATAAAATAATTGCGCTACTTAGTAGGTATTTCATTAATTTGGCTCACTAGAATAGAAGAGCCTAACTTTAACAAATAATGCTGTTATATGCATTGTGCCTTAGTATTACCATCAATGTTACCAGCGCTTGGCGTTTGTAAACTCAATATCAGCTTTCCCTTTAGCTTTAGCAATGGCTTTTTTAGTATTAGGGTTGATCAGTAAGCGAATTTGGCTCCATGTTTCTTTAGCGAGTATTTTTCGAACAGGGGCTTTATAGCTTTGTTGAGTTACACGCTTTATTGCAGCTAATGTGTCAGGTGAGCGCGCTAGCAGTGTATCAAGCATCTCTTTAGTGGCTTTATCTGTATCGTCGGTTGTTTTGGTTACTAAACCTAGTTCAAAAGCATGTTGTGCGTTTATTGGATTTGCGTGACTTGCTAACCAAAGCGCTTGGTCGCGTTTTACTAAGCCTGAAAGCATAACATTAGCGCCCATATCTGGGCATAACCCCCAGCGCGCTTCCATAATGGCGAGTTTGGCATCGTGGTGAACAATCCGGTAATCGGCACCCAGTGCTATTTGCAATCCACCCCCAAGGCAATTTCCGTTTATTTTGGCAATAACAGGCACACTCAATGATTGCCAACCGAGGACTACTTTTTGCGCTAAATTTTGATTACCAGGAAGCCATTTAAATAGGAGTTTTATAATATTCATTGGCGAGGCCATAACCGCGTTAATATCAAGCCCTGCACAAAAGTGTTCGCCTTTACCGGTTAATACAACCGCACGAATACTTGCATCTTTTTTAATATTTTTAATCACCTTGTTAAGCTCAATAAACATAGTAAAGCTTAAGGCATTTTGTTTTTCTACTCGATTTAATGTGACGGTGGCAATGCCCTGTTTTTTTTCTAGTTTTATCATATCGCACTCCTCTGACCTGTTACTTGAGCTTATGTTTTTATTCGTGCTAAGTAAAGTGGGTGAAGATGAATAAAAACAAAGTGAATTTTTTAATGCACTTGCGGTCTTTTATCTTTCAAGGCAGATTTAATCTTGAAAGGTCTAGCAGACCCTAATGCTAACCAATCCATTAATATCTATAAGTATTAGGTAAAAGTAAAAAAGTCAGTATTTAACGTCTTTTTTTATCAAAACACTAACAACTTTTGATATTATGGCGCCAACTTAAAAGCTCAGAGGTTAACCACTCATGTCAGGTCCACGTTTATTTACGGTAGAAGAAGCAACCCATCAAGCTTATGATATTTTTTTAGAGCTGGCTCCCAACAACCTGAGTGATAAAGATGTTGAAGAATTTAACCTGCATCGTGAAGAACTTGGCTTTATTGAAGAAGATGAGCCCGATGAACAGTGGCAAGATTTTGTTGCACTAGAAATAGAGCCTGAGCATTTTATTCAAGTATTAGTGGGCCTTGAATTTGATAACGAAGACGTCTTATTTGCGAAAATTTTAATTAGCCGTGATAAAGACGCGCCTTTTTGCCATATTTTATGGAAAGAAAGTGAATAACTTTTTCGGCCCCTTTTCATTATTACCATTTGCAAGAGAATGTATTTTGCGAAAGTACGTTGTATTACTGCTTTTATTATTTAGCTCCTACAGCTGGGCAGTGGATCCCTTTGAAGATTTTCATCAATATGGGGAGCTCTCCGATGAAGAAATTCATGAGCTACACAAAGGCGAAGTACTTTATGGTGATACCGAGTTTGGTTTTATTTTAAGTAAAGGTAATACCAACTCAACCAGTTTTAAACTCAAAGGTAATCTTTACCAAGATTTTGAAAACTGGCGTAATCAATTCAAAATAGATTCCTTATACAAACGTGACGAAAATGAAGAAACGGGCCAGTCGGATGTTACGGCTAATCGCGTGTTTGTTTCTGCGCAGGGTAACTACAAGGTAGGCGTTAAAAATTCGTCTTTCTTTATTTATGGCGATTATGAAGAGGATGAATTTAGCGGTCTTGATTTTAAAAGTACGGTGGCGACCGGCTATGGTGCACGTATTTATCAAGGGGTTAAAAACAAAGTAGATATAGATATTGGCCCTGGTTTATATCGCTCCGTTGCTGATGATGAGTCGACAATAAGCGAAGACGATAAAGACAAAATGGGTTACTTGTTACGTATTGCCATGCAATGGGAGAGGTTGGTATCTAAGCGTACTCGATTTAATCAAGACATTAGTATAGAGCAGTCATTATCTGGGCTTAACTCACGGTTAAAGTCAGAAACGGCCTTAATTAGCCAAGTGGTTGGGGCTGTATCGCTCAAGTTTGCTTATATGTACCGTTATAACTCTAAGCCTGAAGAAGATAAGCTTAAATATGATTCAGAGCTCAGCGCAACGTTAGTATACAGTTTTTAATTTTTTAACTTTTTAATTGAGAGTGTTATGTATCAGCATAAGCAGTATGCGGTATTTATATTTGTAGTATTGGCATGGATAGGTGGGTTTGTTGCACTTGCATGGAATTTAATGGGTGCCGATGTGCCGTTAATGGTATTTGCAGGTATTTTATTGCTGGTGGGTTTTTTATTTCATGGTTTAATCATTAAAGTTGATGAAGCCCATATTAGCTGGGCATTTGGTCCAGGCGTTGCGGGTCAAAAATTAGCACTAGAGGACATAGTTGACGTAAAAGCAGTACAAAACTCTTACCGTCACGGTATTGGTATCCGCATTACGCATGATGGTTGGATTTATTCAGTATCAGGCTTTAGTGCCGTGCAATTAACGCTTAAAGATGGCAGCCAATACCGCTTAGGCACTAATGACCAAGCAGGATTAGTTGCTGCGCTTGAAGATAAAATAACCCCTGGCGAAGCACCTGCAGCAGAGCCTCAAGTTAAATTACGTACGCATAATAATATGCTATAAAAAAAGCGCCTGAGGCGCTTTTTTTATTACTGGATTAGGGTTTAGTGGTCGTGACCACAACCGCCTTCACCATGTACATGGCCATGTTCAAGCTCTTCAGCCGTTGCATCGCGTACTTCTAAAATCTCTACGTCAAAATTGAGCGTAATACCAGCGAGTGGGTTGTTACCATCAACAATCACTTCTTCGTCTTGAATATCGATGATTATGACTGACTGGTCGCCGTCATCGGTAGTTGCACGAAATTGCATGCCCACTTCAATGTCCATGCCTTCAAACATTGATTTTGGCACTGCTTGCATTAGGTGATCATGACGCTCACCGTAACCTTCTTCAGGTTCAACTTTTACACTTAGCGTATCGCCAGCTTGTTTGCCTTGCAGCGCGTTTTCAAGTCCTGAGATCAGGTAACCCGTACCAACGATAAAAATTAATGGCTCACCGCCAAATGAGTTATCAATGGTATTGCCGTCATTATCTAGTACAGAGTAATGCATTTTTACCACTTTATTTGCTGCAACGATCATAGTCATTCCTATTATTCATCTTCAAGAGAGTAAGGTAGAGGCAGAATGTTTAGCTCTACCGAAGGGGTATGTTTTGCACGAAGAACCTGAGCGGTGTCAGTATCGTTTGGCAACACAACTAAGCCAGTTAAAGTGTGTGTTTTTTCATTAAAGCTTTGCGCAATAAGTTTGCCCGCGCGGCGCCAGTTTTCACCTAACTGGGTTTCGATATCGGGTGCATCGAGCAATCCTTCACTTTGCCCTGTAACGATATACATGGCACGTTTATTTTTACCTAAGTATTTCATACGTGCGACGGTTTCTTGGCCGGTGTAGCAACCCTTTTTAAAACTGATGCCATTGATGGCTTGAAGGTTAACCATTTGCGGCACATATTCATCAATTGCATCAACGCTTAACTGAGGCTCACCAGCTAGCAGTGAGGCCTGTTGCCATATAGCGTCGTTGTCGAGGGTAGATACTTCATCAGGTAAGCAAAATTGGCTATCAACCATAAGTAAAACGCGGTTTGGCGCAAGTTTAAGGGCTTTGCCGTTAGCAAAGTCGCATGCTGTGGCATCGTCACTAAAGTGAATATCAAGTTGCGTAAGCAAATCAGTTAGGTCATCACCTAATAAACCAATTAATCGCTCTGGGGCTTTATTAATTTCAACTTTTGCAAATACAGCGTATTTTTTTAACTCAGCCAGTGAGCGTTCTACTTCAGCACTTGATCCGGTTAAATAATAGTTTTGCTGGTAAGAAAATAGCTTAAATACACCCCACAGCTTACCTTTTGCGTTACAGTGACCTGTCCACAAAAAGTTGTTGTTGTTGATTTTATTGAGATCTTGAGTGATTTGTCCGTGTAGGTAAGATAATTTATCTGTGCCTGAGAGGCTAATAACCTGATGTGATAAGGGACATGCATAAACCAGAGACATAAACACCTTCTTTGCAATAACAAATGAAACCACATAATAACGTAGTTAAAGCCGATGGTACAGCCACCAACAAGCGTTGTTTTTTATAATTTAGTGCTGTTAAATTAACGTGCATTTGTTAAACTCGAATTAATTAAATATGAGGTTTAAGATGGTTGAAATACATAGTAAAGCACGTATCCGTTGGGCTTGCCGCCGTGGCATGTTAGAACTAGATGTTTTGTTTATGCCGTTTGTTGAAGAAGCTTATGATTCGTTAGATGCTAAACAGCAGGCGACTTTTCAGCGCTTATTAACACAAGAAGACCCAGATTTATTTGCTTGGTTTATGGGCCATGAAAAATGTAAAGACGTTGAGCTAAACAGTATGGTTGAGCTAATTTTAGACCGAGTTCGTGTATAGGTTTATCGTTACAAATAATAAGACGGACCACAAACAGATTGTGGTCTTTTTTTGTGTGCTAACTTTAATATTATGCTTATTTACCACTTCTATTTTGGCAACTCTTTTTTGCATTGCACTTAATATCGTTGCTGGCATTATCGTTTGGCGAAAAATCGTGGCTGCTCAGCCAGAGCAGGGCGTTATATTATTAGAGCCAAATCAATTTCGTTTTGAGAGTGAAAAGCTGCTAATTCAAGGGGTTATTGGTAAGCAAAGCCGATTACTTGGTCGCAGTGTGTGGTTGTATATTAATGGCCTTAGTGAAAACTATTGGCTGATTATCTCAGCCAATAGTGTTGATGAGCAAAGCTACGCGCGTTTAAAACGCGCAACACTTGCGGCAATTAATTGCGCTTTGGAGTCAAAATAGTGGGCGTTGGATTTTCGTTTTGCTCTGGGTAGTCAATGGTAAAGTGCAGTCCGCGACTTTCTTTACGTTCCATAGCACTTCTAATTATAAGCTCAGCTACTTGAACTAAGTTACGTAACTCAAGCAAGTTATTACTCACTCTAAAGTTCGCGTAGTAATCGTGGATTTCTTGCTGTAATAGTTCAACACGATGAAGCGCGCGTTCAAGTCGTTTGGTTGAGCGCACAATCCCAACATAGTCCCACATAAATAATCGCAGCTCATGCCAGTTATGGGTGATCACGATTTCTTCATCTGAGTTAGATACGCGGCTTTCATCCCAACTAGGTAAATCAACCAGTGCAGGAGCGGTCTTTATTTTACTCAAAATGTCTTTTGCTGCAGCATGGGCAAATACAACGCACTCTAATAATGAGTTACTTGCCATACGGTTAGCACCGTGCAGCCCAGTGTAAGCCACTTCACCCACAGCGTATAAATTAGCTAAGTCGGTTTTACCATTAAAGTCGGTCATAACGCCGCCACAGGTATAATGTGCTGCGGGAACGACAGGGATTGCCTCCTTGGTGATATCAAGCCCTACGCTTAAACATTTGGCGTAAATCGTTGGGAAGTGTTCAATAATAAAATCTTTGTCTTTGTGGCTAATATCTAAATATAAGCAATTTGCACCAAGGCGCTTCATTTCAAAATCGATAGCGCGCGCGACTATATCGCGCGGGGCGAGTTCTTCTCGCTCATCAAACTCTTTCATGAATCGCGTGCCATCTGGGCGTTTTAAATAGGCTCCCTCACCACGCATTGCTTCGGTAATTAAAAAGTTTTGCAATTCAGGGTGATAAAGACTGGTTGGATGAAATTGATTAAATTCCATATTAGCAACGCGACACCCTGCACGCCATGCCATGGCAATACCATCACCGCTAGAAACATCAGGGTTAGAGGTATAAAGGTATACTTTACTTGCGCCACCCGTTGCTAGGGCAACAAATTTTGCGCCAATTGTTTCTACTTTTTTGGCTTTTTTATTCCACACATACATGCCATG
This sequence comes from Pseudoalteromonas sp. 2CM36K, assembly GCF_023161865.1. Taxonomy (NCBI): domain Bacteria; kingdom Pseudomonadati; phylum Pseudomonadota; class Gammaproteobacteria; order Alteromonadales; family Pseudoalteromonadaceae; genus Pseudoalteromonas; species Pseudoalteromonas sp. 2CM36K. The sequence continues at coordinate 38,165 of NZ_JALNTK010000009.1, read as the reverse complement.
AACATGTGAACCCATTTTGCCAATACTTTTATCGGTAATTAAATCAATCGCGTTGTAATGCTCTAACAAGGTGATATTGCTGTGTGCTTGAACTTGGCTAATCAAGGTTGTTTGCACAGCTTTGCCTGTGGCATCGGCTGCATGCAAAATGCGTCGGTGGCTATGCCCGCCTTCACGAGTTAAATGAAAGCGCTCTTTACCTTTGCTATCAAACTCCATATCAAAAGGCACGCCTTGGTCAATCAGCCATTGCAGGCAGTCATGAGCATTGCTGGCAGTGTAATGAACCGCCTCTCTGTCGCATAAACCGCCACCGGCGTCTAAGGTATCTTCAACGTGAGACTCTATACTGTCATTTTTTTTATCAAAAACAGCGGCAATTCCGCCTTGGGCATAAAGAGTAGAACCTTCGGTTAATTCACCTTTACTAATTACGGTAACGTTACAGTAATTAGCCAAAGATAAAGCAAGTGATAAGCCTGCTGCGCCGCTACCAATAATAGCGACATCGGTAATGTGATGTTTATTTTGGTTCATCTGTGAGGTACTTTGCGGTTACAATGCTCAGATAGAGCAATATTTATTTTTAATACTTATAGTTGTACCATATTTGTAGCACTACCACGAAGTGGTTTTAGCGTATAAATACGTAATTTTTTAGCTATTTTATAAAAAAACAATATGAAGCAGAACTTTTTATTCATCTAAGGGTCAGAGTAGGTGTGAACAATGGCGACACTATGAATAATAAGCAAGAATCAATCAGAGGAGTACCGGCTCGAATGAGCGAGCAGGAATTAGATTTAGCGTTAGTGAAAAGGGTTCAGCAGGGAGATAAAAACGCCTTCAACCTATTAGTTAAGAAGTATCAGAACAAGATTGCCGGTTTGATCTCACGTTATGTATCAAATAAGGGTGACATTGCTGATGTAGCACAAGAGGCGTTTATTAAAGCGTATCGTGCCCTTCCTAATTTTCGTGGTGACAGTGCTTTTTATACTTGGCTTTACCGTATCGCCGTTAATTGTGCTAAAAATTACTTAGTGGCTCAAGGGCGTAAACCGCCAGCAAATGATATAGATGCTGACGATGCCGAGTTTTATGAGGGTGCTGATTCAATGCGTTCAAACGCATCACCTGAAAATTTACTATTAAGCGAAGAAGTACGCGCTGTTATTTTTAATACGATTGATAGTTTGCCTGAAGAGCTTAAAACCGCGATTACCCTTAGAGAAATTGAGGGGATGAGCTATGAAGAAATAGCCGTGGTGATGGATTGCCCTGTCGGGACGGTGCGTTCGCGTATTTTTCGTGCCCGTGAAGCAATTGATAACAAATTAAACCCATTAATAGGCGAGTCTTAGTATGACAAAAGCACACGTTAACCGCTTAGATAACGAATCGTTATCAGCATTACTTGACGGTGAGCAAGCATTAAATGATGCCGAGATTGCATCTGCTGATGTAGCTACATTTGGCCGTTACGCGTTAATCGGTGATGCAATGCGAGCTAAAGGAAACAACAAAAATATGGATTTTGATATTAGCGATCGCATTTCATTAGCACTTGATAGTGAGCCGGTTTATGCAGGCTTTAGCCAGTCTGAAAGTGTGGCAAAGCCGGTAAGCACTGAAGCCGACAACAAAGTCGTGGCGTTTAATTGGCGCAAGCCGGTTGCCCAGTTAGCAATTGCAGCTAGCGTGGCAATGTTTACTATTGTTGGCGTGAACACCTTGCCGCAAGGTGAAGATGCTGTGCAAAACGAAATTCCTTTATTACAAACCACGCCGTTAACCGGCATGGCATCGCCAGTGAGTTATTCATCAGCACCGGCGCTAGAGAACGCAGAGCAAGGCTTACGAGAGCTTCAACAGCAACGTATTGGCGCTCTTGTACTTGAACACCAGCGTCAAGCACGTGTGGCTCATTCGTTGAAAACTGCGAAAACAGATGAAACGTCGCAAGAGGAAAAAAACTAATTAGATGAAAGTAATAACTTTTGTTATGTCGTTGGTATTTAGTTTTAATGCTTTTGCCAATGACACAAACCCCGCTAAAGATTTACTGCTTGAAATGGCCAGTGCAGTTCATACACGTAATTTTGATGCCTCTTTTGTTGTTGTTAAAGGCAAAAGTATGGAGCCCTACCGTTGGGTGCATGCTAAACAGGGGGACGTTGAGCTTGAGCATTTGAGTTTACTCAACGGTGCTGGCCTTGAAATGATCCGCATTGACAACCAAGTTACCTATTTTGAGCCACAATCAGAGCCGTATTCGTTAACAACCGACTCAATTGCCGGCCCTATTCCTGAAGTGCTTTTTAAAGATATTAACCGCTTAAGTGCGCATTATGATTTTGTGCTTGGTGGTAAAGGCCGTATTGCTGGGCGTCCCGCGCAATTAGTTCGAATTGAATCTAAAAACGAAGATAAATACAACTATTGGATATGGATTGATACTGAGTCGTCGTTATTATTAAAGGCGGCGTATGTTAATCATCAAGGTGAAGCGCTTGAGCAATTACAGCTCACTCATATTAGTGTGACTGAGCAACCGGCAAACTTATTATTAGAAGTGCTTAATCGTAACTTTCCAACCCCATTACCTGCCAATTCAATTGACGAACAAACTAAAGCGAATGCCATGAACTGGACTATTGGCTGGTTACCTGAGGGGTTTGAATTACTTAAGTCAGACAGGCATAAGCTCGACTTAAATAATGAATTAACAGACTATTATTTATTTTCTGATGGGTTTGTTGAAGTATCGGTGTTTGTACAACGACCACTACCGGGTAAGCGTTTAAGCGGTGCCCTCACCTCAGGGGCAACTACGATTTATGTACACAACGGCGGAAATTTTGATGTCTCTGTGGTGGGAAACATTCCAACCATGAGTGCCAAAGCCATTGCTGAGTCTGTATCGCGGGCATTATAAGTAACTAAACTATGATTGAACAAACGTTAACCGTCGTGGCCCTTAGTGGCCACGTTGCGCATTTAGAAGCCCAACAAAAACAGGCCTGTGAAGGCTGTAATGGACGTTGTGGCTCACAAGTGTTTAGTAAGTTATTTGGTACCGCCAAAAAAACATTACCTTATAAATTTGAAACACAGTTAGAAATAGGCCAAAAAGTAACTTTGTCATTGGATGATAGCCATGTTGTAAAGCATGCCTTTGCAGTTTACATGCTGCCTTTGTTTTTGAGTTTAATATTCGCTTTAATAGCCAGTGAATTGATATTGTTAGCCGAAGGCTGGCAAATTTTAGCCGCGATATTGGGTGGGATCACCGGCTTTTTAATTGCTAAAACATGGGTGAAATCATTAAGACATGAGATAAAAGTGATAAAAATTCATCCAATTAGCCTCCCTTTAACTCAAATAGATGGTGATTGACGCCAATTAAATGTAAAATTGCGTTTTTATGCCACAGTAACTTGAAAATACACAGCAAGTATTTTCAAGTTATTTAGGCATATGACCTTAGTCCTTTAAAATAGAAGTTTAGAATCCAGTTTATGAAGCATATCCGTAATTTTTCGATCATCGCCCACATTGACCATGGTAAATCGACCCTTTCTGACCGTTTGATCCAAGTTTGTGGTGGTTTAACCGACCGTGAAATGCAGAAGCAAGTTCTGGATTCAATGGATATTGAACGTGAACGTGGCATTACCATCAAGGCACAAAGTGTAACCTTAAATTATAAAGCGAATGATGGTGAAACTTACCAGCTTAACTTTATCGACACCCCAGGGCACGTTGACTTTACCTATGAAGTATCGCGTTCGTTAGCGGCTTGTGAAGGGGCACTGCTCGTTGTTGATGCTGGTCAAGGCGTAGAAGCGCAAACATTAGCAAACTGCTACACCGCGATTGAAATGGACTTAGAAGTTATACCGGTACTTAATAAAATTGATTTACCGCAAGCTGATCCATTACGTGTAGCCGAAGAAATTGAAGACATTATTGGTATTGATGCCCTTGATGCCGTGCAATGTAGCGCCAAAACAGGTGTAGGTATTGCTGAAGTACTTGAAATGATCGTTAAAGATGTACCGCCACCAGTTGGTGATAAAGATGCGCCATTACAGGCGCTAATTATCGATTCTTGGTTTGACCCGTACCAAGGCGTTGTATCGCTAGTGCGTATCAAACATGGTGAACTTCGCGCGGGCGACAAAATTAAAATCATGTCAAACGAGAACGTACATACCGCAGATCATGTGGGGATTTTTACGCCTAAACAAACTAACACCGGTGTTTTACACACTGGTGAAGTAGGCTTTGTTATTGCTGGTATCAAAGAAATACATGGTGCACCGGTGGGTGATACCATTACTCATCAAAAAAATGCGGCACCACTGCGCTTACCTGGTTTTCAAAAAATTAAGCCGCAAGTGTATGCGGGTATGTTCCCAATAGCCTCTGATGATTACGAGTCATTCCGCGATGCCCTAAACAAACTTAGTTTAAACGATGCCTCGTTATTCTTTGAACCAGAAAATTCAACTGCGTTAGGGTTTGGTTTCCGTTGTGGATTCTTGGGCATGCTACACATGGAAATTATCCAAGAGCGTTTAGAGCGTGAATACGACATTGATTTAATCACCACCGCGCCAACGGTTATTTACGAGGTAGTGACTAAAGAAGGCACGACACAAATAGATAACCCGTCTGATCTTCCGCCAGTAAACGATATTTTAGAGATACGTGAGCCGGTTGTAGAAGCTAATATTTTAGTTCCACAAGAGTACTTAGGCAGCGTAATCACTTTATGTGTTGATAAGCGCGGTATGCAAACTAAAATGAGTTATCACGGTAAGCAAGTTGCAGTAACGTATGAACTGCCAATGGCTGAAGTGGTAATGGACTTCTTTGATAAGCTAAAATCAACAAGCCGTGGTTTTGCTTCGCTTGATTATAACTTTAAGCATTTCCAAACCTCAGACATGGTGCGTGTAGATATACTTATCAATGGCGAGCGTGTAGATGCGTTGGCTATTATTGTTCACCGTGACAGCGCGCAATCACGCGGTCGTCAGCTTGCTGATGCGTTAAAAGACCTTATACCACGTCAAATGTTTGATATTGCGATTCAGGCAGCGATTGGACAACACGTAATCGCTCGAACGACTGTTAAGCAACTACGTAAAAACGTAATCGCTAAATGTTACGGTGGTGACGTGAGCCGTAAGAAAAAACTACTTCAAAAACAAAAAGATGGTAAAAAGCGAATGAAGCAACTTGGTAACGTTGAAGTGCCTCAAGAAGCGTTCTTAGCCATTTTGAAAGTTGGTAAATAAAAATAAAGGATAATAAATGGCTGGCTACTTTTCAGTTTTATTGGTGTTATTAACTTTAGGCTCAGGTCTAATATGGTTAATTGATCACTTAATGTTTGCACCTAAAAGGCAGGAACGTTTAGCAATTGCTCAAACCTCTGCCGGTGGTCAACTTGATGAAGAAACCGCAGCATTGATTGCGCCTGAGCCAATGATTACTGAAACAGCAAAGTCGATTTTTCCGATGATTGCTGCTATCACTATTTTTAGATCGTTTATTTTTGAGCCGTTTCAAATCCCATCGGGTTCAATGATGCCCACCTTATTAGTGGGTGATTTTATTTTAGTGCAAAAGTATTCTTATGGGATTAAAGACCCAGTATGGCGCAGCCAATTAGTGGATGTAAGCGAACCAGAGCGTGGCGATATTGTTGTTTTTAAATACCCGTTAGATGAGAGAGTGGACTATATTAAACGTGCTATAGGTTTACCTGGCGATAAAATTGTTTATCGTGATAAGCGTTTATATATTCAACCAAAATGCGAAGAAGGTGAAGTTCAAAAGGGCGCACTTCTTTGTAATGAATTCAATAAAATTGATTTTAAATTAATTAATGATAATGAATTTAAGCAAGGCCCAATGGATTTAGCGCGTTTAAATGAAGATTTAACCACGACTAACCATGACATTTTAATCAACCCAAAATCGCCTGAACGTAAGGGGCGTTACTACCAGCAATTGGGCACACCTGCGGATGAGTGGGTGGTTCCAGCTGATCATTACTTTATGATGGGTGATAATCGCGATAACAGCCAAGATAGTCGCTTTTGGGGCTTTGTACCAAAAGAAAACTTGGTGGGTAAAGCTGTCTTTATATGGATGAGTTTTGAATTTGATAATGGCCCAGATGACATTTTACCAGGATGGGTTCCAACTGGTGTTCGTTTTGAACGCCTAGGTAATATTCAGTAACAATGAAAAAAAATGTAACAGAGTTATACAAAAGAATTGGCTATACATTTGCTGATCAAGGGTTACTTGAGCAAGCAATGACGCATCGCAGCCACAAAGGTCAACATAACGAGCGACTCGAATTTTTGGGCGACTCTATTTTGAGCTTTGTCATTGCCAATGCACTGTACGCTAAATTTCCTAAAGCACGCGAAGGTGATTTAAGCCGAATGCGTTCGACTTTAGTTCGCGGCCAGACGTTAGCTGAATTTGGCCTTGAATTTGAGCTTGGTGATTACCTACGCTTAGGTCCTGGCGAGCTAAAAAGTGGTGGTTTTAGACGTGAGTCGACCCTAGCGGATGCAGTTGAAGCCATTATTGGCGCTGTATTTTTAGATTCAGACATTGATCGCTGCGGCGAGCTTATTTTAGCGTGGTATGAATCACGTTTAGATGCTATTTCACCAGGGCTTAACCAAAAAGATCCTAAGACCCTGCTGCAAGAGTATTTGCAAGCTCGTAAGCTATCATTACCAGGCTACACCGTAGTTGATACTAAAGGTCAGGCACACAATCAAACATTCACGGTTGAATGTATTGTTGATGGAATGGATAGCATTATTTCTGTTGGCAGCTCACGGCGTAAAGCCGAACAAAAAGCGGCCGAAAAAGCATTGAAGATACTTAAAAATGAATCTTGATACCTTAATACAGCCTCATGAAGGCGAGATAGACACATTTTGTGGCATGGTTGCGATTGTTGGCCGTCCTAACGTGGGTAAATCAACACTGCTTAATGAAATTATTGAGCAAAAAGTCAGTATTACCTCACGTAAGCCACAAACCACGCGCCATCGTATTATGGGTATTCATACTGAGGGTAAGCACCAAGCGGTGTACGTCGATACCCCAGGCCTGCACGTTGAAGAAAAGCGTGCTATTAACCGTTTAATGAACCGTGCAGCGTCTAGCTCAATTGGTGATGTTGAGCTGATCATTTTTGTGGTTGAAGGCACTCATTGGAATGCCGATGACGACATGGTACTTAACAAAGTAAGCCAAAGTGGCAAGCCGGTATTGTTAGTTATTAACAAAATTGACCAAGTGAAAGATCGCGACCTTGTACTTCCACATATGAAGTTTTTAGGCGATAAGTTTGATTTTGTCGGTATTATGCCCGTATCTGCGACTCAGGGTAAAAACATTAACCTGATCAAAGAAGAAGTGACTAAGCGCTTACCACCGTGCGAATTTTACTTTCCTGATGACTACGTAACTGACCGCTCAATGCGCTTTATGGCGGCTGAAGTTATCCGTGAAAAGCTAATGCGCTTTATGGGTGAAGAGTTACCGTATTCAGTGACTGTGGAAATAGAGCAGTTTAAATGGCAAGAAAACGGTATTTGGCATATTAATGGCCTGATACTAGTTGAGCGTGAAACGCAAAAGCGCATGGTAATTGGTAACAAAGGCGAAAAGCTAAAAGTAATCGGCCGTGAAGCGCGTAAAGACTTAGAGGAAATGCTTGAAAATAAAGTGTTTTTAGAACTGTGGGTTAAAGTTAAATCGGGCTGGGCTGACGATGAGCGTGCCTTAAGAAGCTTAGGTTACGGTGAAGATTAACATTTTATACGCAGCATAATTTATGGACAGCGATTTCTATAAAGCTTATTTATTACATCGGCGTCCATATAGCGACTCGCAAGTAATGCTCGATATGCTAGTAGAAGGCGTTGGCCAGCTTAGAATGCTCGCACGAGTTAGTGGCCGCCAGGCCACTAAATACAAAGCCCAACTCCAACCATTTCAAGCCTTACTCGTCCATTACAATGGCAAATACGATTTAAAGTACATCAATAAATTTGAGCTTCATGGTAATCCGTTATTTTTAACCGGTGATAAGCTTTACTGTGGCTTTTATTTAAATGAATTAACCAACCGAATTGTGCCGATTAATGAACCCATTGATCAGGTTTTTCAACTTTATAAAACTCACTTAGAAAACCTTAATAGCGGGACTGACATGCAAGCAGTGCTTCGCTCTTATGAGTTTCAATTGCTAGAGCTACTAGGTTATGGGGTTGATTTTAGTTTTGATGCGGATGGTGAGCCAATTGATGACACGCAAACGTATAGCTACTTCGCAGAAGTGGGCTTTGCGGTGCAACACGACTCGCGTTCTGGGTTTACTGGTTCACAACTCAATGCCATAGCAAATCATAACTTTAGCCAAGCGGATGTGTTATATATGGCAAAGCAATTAAGTCGTTATTTATTAAAACCATTGTTGGGCAACAAGCCATTAAAAAGTCGTGAATTATTTACGGCCTCTCAATAAACAAATTTCACAGGTACAAAAATGAAAGATATTCTTCTAGGCGTGAACGTAGATCATATTGCAACGCTTCGCCAAGCACGAGGCACTTCTTATCCTGATCCTGCTCATGCAGCCAGTGTTGCAGAGCATGCCGGTGCTGATGGCATTACTATTCATTTACGCGAAGACCGCAGACACATTCAAGACCGCGATGTGTATGTAATGGCTAAAACCATTCAAACACGTATGAACCTTGAAACCGCAGTAACCGATGAAATGATTGCTATTGCACTTGAGGTTAAGCCTGAATATGTATGTTTAGTACCTGAAAAACGTGAAGAGCTTACTACCGAAGGCGGCTTAGATGTAGCGGGTAATATTGATAAAATAGCCGCAGCGACTAAAACTTTAACGCAAGCCGGTATTAAAGTGTCACTGTTTATAGATGCCGATAAAGCGCAGTTGGACGCAGCAAAAGCCTGTGGTGCGCCTTATGTTGAAATTCATACTGGGGCGTATGCTGATGCCACCAACGATGAAGACACCGCCAAAGAGCTTGAGCACATTCGCCAAGGCGTGAAATATGCAGCCAGTATTGGTTTGATTGTTAATGCTGGCCATGGTCTGCATTATCACAATGTAAAACCAATTGCAGCGATGCCAGAGATTTATGAGCTAAACATTGGCCACGCTATTATTGCCCGCGCAGCCATTGACGGTTTAGATAAAGCGGTTCGTGACATGAAACGCTTAATGCTTGAAGCTCGCGCGTAGAGTTATAATTAACAATATTAAAGACGAGCTTATTTATTAGTGATATCAATGTTGGCATCAACAAGTAAGTTTTCAAGCTCGTCTTGCAACTCAAATAACTCGGGCTCAATATTCTCAAGCGTACATTCATTTTTAAGTGATGTTTCGATCGTTTCAGCCAATGTTTTTAATTTTGGTACACCTGTATAGCAGCATGCGCCATGAAATTTATGGATAACGCTAAGTACTTGAGGGCAATCTTCGCTGCTTATTGCTTGATTTAGTAAGTTCAGGGTTTCGGGCACGCTTAGCAGTAACATATTAAGCATTTCATTGGCTAATTCTGCTTTACCGCCTGCACGTTGCAATGCCAGCGTCCAGTCAAGGCGAGTACTATCAAAAGGAGCAGGGCTATGTTCAAATGTGCTTTTTGACTTATCACGACTCACTGGTAATTGCGGGCTATGATCGCAAATAATCTGGTTTAGCATATCTTCATCGATGGGCTTAGTTAAATAACCTTCAAAACCATCTTTTAATAACTGTTCTTTTTCACTATTAAGTGCATGCGCCGTCACGGCAATAATAGGCGTATCTTCATTCAAAGATGACTCTTTAATGAGTTTACAGGCTGTAATACCATCCATTATAGGCATTTGAATATCCATAAAAATCACATCATATTTATGGCTTTTGCTTAAACTATACGCTTGTGACCCATTATGTGCGGTATCAATTAATTCAACTTGCTCGTTGAGCAGGGTGTAAATTAATTTTAAATTAGCGTCATTATCATCCACCACTAACACTTTTAGCGGCAGCAGGGTTTGTTCATGCTGTTCTATATTATGTGCCGGATGGTCGAGTCGATAAGGCGCAGCTAATAACTCACATAGCTTTCGGTGATTAAGAGGTTTACTCAAACAGGCGTCAGCGCCGCTGCCGATGAAGGCTTCGCGCATGTTGTGTGATACAGTATTAAGCATTAAATATAAATAATCGGTTGATTCCCTAACCGCTTTTACATAGCTTTTTAAACGCTGCATATCGTCAACTGATGCCATGTGACCAATAAGACAAATATCAAAATTGATCTCTGAATTTTTTATGCACTCTAAAAATTCGGTTTCGTTATAGCAAGAAGTGACACTGACTTTCCACTCTTGTAATAATGAGGCAACGGCGTGATGAGTATGCTTATGCGACTCTAAATAAAGAACACGTTTACCAATTAATGACTGGGTAGGCAAATCGTTGATAAATACATGATTTGGTAATCTAAATACACCATTAAAGGTAAAACAAGTTCCGCTACCAGGGGCTGAATTTAAAGTAATACGGCCGCTCATTGCTTCAACGATATGTTTAGTAATAATAAGCCCTAAGCCGGTACCACCAAATTTGCGGGTAATACTGGAGTCGGCTTGACCAAAGGCGGTGAATAGCGCGTCTTGTTTATCTGCTGGAATACCCACCCCGGTGTCAGCAACCGACACTAAAATGGAAGTTTGCTCCTCATCTAATAAACGATGGCTAATATCGACTTTAATAGCGCCTTTTTCAGTAAATTTAATTGCGTTACTTAACAAGTTAATCAGCACTTGTTTAAACCGTGTGGGGTCGCCGGTTAAGTGGTCAGGCACCTGAGGGTTAATATAAATAGAAAGCTCAAGTTGTTTGTCGTGTGCGCTAGGTGCTAGTAATGTCATTACTTCGTTTACGCTATCGCGCAGTTGAAACTGAATAGACTCAAGCTCCATGGCTCCTGCTTCTAACTTGGAGAAATCTAATATGTCACTAATAATAGTCATTAAGCTGTTAGCCGAAAGCTCTATGGTATCAAGGTAATCTTTTTGGTTTTTATTCAGAGGCGTTTTATAAAGCTGACGGGTAAATCCAATAACCCCGTTAAGTGGGGTGCGTAACTCATGACTCATTTTAGCTAAAAAGTCAGATTTAACACGGTTAGCATCCTGTGCTTCTTTTTTAGCCATGGTGAGCTGGATATTTTGTGTTTCGTATTGTTCAAGCGTTTCGCGGTAATCGCTGGTTGCCTGATCAATATTTTTTTGCATTTCATCTTTTTGCATCACCATAGAATGCGAGATGGTATTGAGCCCCTCACGTAATAACTCAAACTCGCCATTCATGGGTTCAGTTAATCCGGTTTGTCTTTTACCTTCAATTAATCTGTCGGTAGCAAGTACTAACTTATTAAGTGGGGTCATAAACATCCGACTAAGTCTTAGCGCTAAAATAGCGGCTAATACTAAGGCGAGAATAATAATAATACCGCTGACCAATAATGCACGTTGTTGGCCAATAACAGCTTTGTCGCGGTTAAGCTGAATCACAACGGTGCCCAACGAGGTTTGGAACTCAGAAGTATTCCAGTCGCTATTGGGGGTTGTATGGTTAATGATAGGGGTGAAAAAGGTTACTAAGTCTTCACTTTGCTGAACATAGGTGGCTTTAAAGCCATTTAATTGCGTTTGCTCAATTAAAGTGTCGAATGAGCGATGATAATTACTGGTTATAATAAGTTGGTTGTTATCATTAAAGATGGCAATCGATTTAATCGAAGGGGAGTGTTTGTTGTGTGTATAGCGAATTATGCGATTAAGCAGTTTTTTATTTTTTTCCAGTAAAGGCTGTTCAAGTGCAATAGCCAGAGGTTCAGCAATCGTTGTGCCTTGTTGATATAAAATTTCATCAAGCTCAATGTAACGATTTATTGTAAAATAACCACCTAGTAATAGCCCGATGATCACTGTGGGGATCAGGGTGAGTGTTAAAACAGAATCGCGCAAGCCTAGTTTGGTCATAATCTGAGCATTATTATCATTTTTTATTGAATGTGAGTATATACATACTCATAGTTATTCTCAAAGTATCTAGGTAGAGACGTGATTCATCAACCTTTTAAGGTAATGCCTAATGGCACAAATATTTAAAGCAAAGAAAAAACCACTTCAACAGCAATCACTTGAACTTGATATAACGGCAATGGATCACCACGGACGTGGTATTGCTAAGTACAATAATAAAGTGTGTTTTGTCAGTGGGGCATTACCTGATGAGCGAGTAAAAGCCAAGTTAGTTGATGATAAAGCACGTTACAGCCAAGCTGACACGCTTAAAATACTCAAAGCCAGTGAATATCGCACCACACCCATTTGTGAACATTACAGCCAATGCGGTGGTTGTCAGTTACAGCATTTAGATGCCACACAACAAGTCGTTGAAAAGCAAGCGGCGGTAAATCAATTATTTGCCAAGTTTGCAAAATTAACTGATTTGAACTGGCAGGCTCCGCTGCTAAGCCAAGCAACGCATTACCGACGTAGTGCCCGCATTGCCGTAATGTTCGACAAAGCAGCAAAAAAAATGCGGGTAGGCTATAGAGCACGTGGCTCTAAAAGTATTGTTAGCATTAATCATTGCCCAGTATTAAGTGACGTATTTGCAGAGGTATTTAGCGTATTTGATAACATAATTAATCATAATAAGGCGCTGCACAGTATAAGTCATTTGCAGTTATGCGCTGCAGATGAACAACACTTTATTGTTATTCGTCATACAAAAGCTATTTCGCCCACAGATAAAGCGTTTGTTGAGCAAAGTGTCTCGGCGCATCATTGGCAATTAGTGTGGCAAAGTGATAGCGATACCATTGATCATGCCCACTTAGCGATGCCATTTTATAAGCTTGATCAGTTAGATATAAAATTTGAATTTGGACTAAATAACTTTATTCAGGTCAATGCGAGTGTAAATCAGGCAATGTTAATTCAAGCGGCGAGCTGGTTAGCATTACAAGGTGATGAAAATGTACTGGATTTATTTTGTGGTATTGGTAACTTCTCTTTAGTGTTAGCAAAGCAGGCTAAAACAGTAACAGGAATTGAAGGCGTTACTTCGGCGGTTGCATTAGCGACGCAAAATGCGCACACTAACTCTATTACAAATACCCAATTTCATTGTTTTGATTTAACCACGAGTATTAAAAAAGCGCCGTGGTTTAATAAAGAGTTAGATATTTTAGTACTCGACCCCTCTCGCACTGGTGCTATGGCAGTTTTAGAGCAGCTTCCATTAACGCAGTTTAGAGCGATTTTATATGTCTCTTGCGACCCTGTTACTTTAGCCCGTGACAGCGCTATTATTTCGCAAGCCGGCTTTGAACTTAATAAAATAGGGCTAATGAATATGTTCCCTCATACGGGGCATATCGAAACTATGGCGTTATTTCAACGGAGGTAAAGCGCATTATGGTAGCGACACGTCAATCTCATCAACATGACAAAGCGGGTGATTTTTTTTCACGCGTAGAATCTCTTGATTTGTCTCAGGAAAAAATTAGCTTACTCAATAAAGCACAGCAACTTTGCCAAACTTGCGATAATAGCGAGCGCCAAAATACCGCCATAGAGATGGTGGAGATTTTGGTTGAGCTAAATTTAGATGCTGACTCGTTAGCCACCGCCTATTTAACCCCTTATTATTTAAATGATGTAGTGAGCATTGACGCTGTCGAAGAGCATTTAGGAAATCATGTTGCGGTGTTATTAACGGGTGTGTCGCAAATGGCCACCATAAGTACGTTAGCTCATCAAGGCAATGGTACCGTGCAGGTCGATAATATTCGCCGTATGTTGCTTGCTATGGTGGAAGATGTGCGTGCCGTGGTGATTAAATTAGCCGAACAGGTGTGCCATTTACGCAACGTAAAAGATGCCGCTGAAGAAGAGCGAGTGATTGCAGCCAAAGAGACTGCGGATATATTTGCACCGCTTGCTAATCGCCTTGGTATTGGCCAATTAAAGTGGGAGCTAGAGGATTTAGCCTTTCGCTATTTACACCCAGATATTTATAAAAATATAGCTAAACAACTTGATGATAAGCGCCTTGCCCGTGAAGCGTATATGGCTGATATGGTTGAGCAAGTAAAACAGCGCCTACATGAAGCGGGTATTAAAGCCGAGGTATACGGCAGGCCAAAACATATCTACAGCATTTATAAAAAAATGGTGAAAAAGAACTACGAGTTTGATCAGCTGTTTGACATACGCGCGATGCGAATTGTGGTTGAGCGCCTGCAAGATTGCTACGGTGCCCTAGGCATAGTGCACACTAATTGGCGCCATTTAAATAAAGAATTTGACGATTACGTTGCGACCCCAAAACAAAATGGCTATCAATCTATTCATACCGTAGTATTTGGCCCCGAAGGTAAAACTGTTGAGATTCAGATCCGAACGCACGACATGCATCAAGATGCAGAGCTGGGCGTTGCCGCACATTGGATGTATAAAGAAGGTGCGTTACCAGGGCGTGGTTCAGGTTATGAGCAAAAAATTAGCTGGTTGCGTAAGTTACTGCAATGGCAAGAAGAAGTGGTTGATGGCAGCGATTTAGCGCAAGAGCTTAAAAATCAAGTGGTTGAAGACCGCGTCTATGTGTTTACTCCACGTGGAGACATTTTTGACTTACCACTAGGAGCAACACCTCTTGATTTTGCTTACTACATTCACTCCAATGTAGGGCATCGGTGTATTGGTGCAAAAGTATTTGGCAAAATAGTGCCGTTTACTCATCAATTAAGTACCGGCGATCAGGTTGAAATACTGACCCAAAAGCAGCCAAATCCAAGCCGTGATTGGCTAAATCCGTCGTTAGGTTATATTAAATCGTCTCGCGCTAGAGCCAAAATCCACCATTGGTTTAAACAGCTCGACCGCGATAAAAACTTAAGTGCGGGTAAAGAAATCCTTGATAACGAATTACAAAAGTTAGAGTTAACTTACAAAGATTTAGACCCAGCGATAAAGCGTTTTAATTTTAGAGAACTTGATGACTTAATGGTCGCCATTGGTGCAGGCGATATTCGCCTTAACCAAATGCTTAACTTTATTACCGATAGAACGGAACACGAGCCGGTTATTCGCTTTAAATCGCCCAGTAAAGTGACTGGCGATAAAAACGGCATTGTGGTTGATGGAGTAGGCAGCTTAATGAGCCATGTTGCTCGCTGTTGCCGCCCTGTACCTGGGGATGAAATTATTGGGTATATTACCCAAGGCCGTGGCATTGCCGTTCATCGTGAGGATTGTGACTCGTTTAGTAATTTAAAAAACAAGCACCCAGAGCGCGTTATTTCAGTAAGTTGGTCAGATGATATTAGTAGCTCCTACGCGTTAACTATTCGTATTGAAGCCAGCGATCGGTCTGGGTTAATTCGTGATATTAGTTCTGCTTTGGCGAATGAAAAAGTCAATGTGCTCAATATGAATGTCAACACGGTTGATAGCACTCAAACGGCTATTTTTGTGATGCAAATAGAAGTGCATGACTTACAGGGCACCAATAAAGTGCTTTCTAAGTTACACCAGATAGAAGGGGTGCACAGTGCAAAACGAGGGCAGTAATCAGGCTAATAATGAGGCTTTAAGCCAACTGCTGGAAATAATGCAAACACTGAGAAACCCTGAGAGCGGATGCCCTTGGGATCTCAAGCAAACGTTTGCGTCAATCGTGCCTCATACTCTTGAAGAGGCCTATGAAGTGGCTGATTGTATTGAAACGAATAATTTAAGCGATTTAAAAAATGAGTTAGGCGACTTACTATTTCAAATTGTGTTTTATGCGCAATTAGCACAAGAGCAGCAATTATTTAATTTTAACGATGTAGTGGCACAGTTAAATGAAAAGCTGGTGCGTCGTCATCCGCATGTATTTTCAGCGCAAGACACACCTAAAACCGATGCCGAATTAGCTGCGCAGTGGCAAGCAATAAAAGCACAAGAGCGTGCTACTAAATCCCAAGGTCAAAGCTCAGTACTTTGGCAAGATATACCAAACAGTTTACCTAGCTTAACAAAAGCCAAAAAAATTCAGCAACGGGTCGCTGCGTTAGGGTTTGATTGGCCGACTTATCACGGCGCGATTGACAAAGTGAGTGAAGAGGTTGAAGAAGTGAAAGAAGCCTTAGCTCATGATCCATACTCAGATCATACAGCAGAAGAGCTAGGTGATTTGCTGTTTGCTACTGTTAATGTAGCGCGCCATGTTAAACGTGACCCAGAGCAATTGCTTCGCAGTGCGAACGATAAGTTTTCTGCACGATTTGAAAAGGTGCAAAACTACTTAATTGCACAGGGTAAATGTATTGAGTCTGCGTCTTTAGAGGAAATGGATGCAGCATGGGATGCGATAAAAAAAATTAAATAAATAGGGACATAAAAAATGTCTGTTTTTTGTGCACAGATTTGCTATTTTTAGCTGGATTGCTTAGCTATGTTTTGGTACAATTTCGCCCCGTCTTGTTTATATTCCAAAATCACTTGTTTGGGTATTATATTCCTTTTAATTCCTGATATTCTAGGGTTCGCATGAGTACAAAATTTATCTTCGTTACTGGCGGAGTTGTTTCTTCGTTGGGTAAAGGTATTGCAGCAGCATCGTTGGCCGCTATTTTAGAAGCCCGTGGCTTAGATGTTACCATTTTAAAGCTGGATCCTTACATCAACGTTGACCCAGGCACAATGAGCCCAATTCAACACGGTGAAGTATACGTTACCGAAGACGGCGCAGAAACGGACCTTGATTTAGGTCACTACGAACGTTTTATTCGCACCAAAATGACCAGCCGTAATAATTTTACGCAAGGGCGCGTATATGAAGATGTACTACGTCGTGAAAGACGTGGCGAATATCTTGGCGCAACAATTCAGGTTATTCCTCATATCACTAATGATATTAAGCAACGTGTTTATGATGGCGCAGAAGGCTATGATATAGCAATCGTTGAAATTGGTGGTACGGTAGGTGATATTGAGTCACAACCATTTATCGAAGCTATTCGTCAAATGGGCACAGAGATTGGTCGTGAACGTGCGCTATTTATTCACTTAACGCTAGTGCCATTCTTAGGCCCTGCCGGTGAAGTGAAAACAAAACCAACTCAGCACTCAGTTAAAGAGTTACGCTCAGTCGGTATTCAACCAGATATTCTTATTTGTCGCTCAGACCGTAAGCTGCCAAATAACGAGCGTGCAAAAATTGCATTATTCACAAACGTTGAAGAAAAAGCCGTTATTTCACTGCCTGATGTAGACAGTATTTATAAAATCCCTGCGTTATTAAAGTCGCAAGAGTTAGACAACTTTGTATGTCGTCGTTTCCATTTAGACGCGCCTGAGGCTGATTTAGCTGAGTGGGAACAAGTATTGTATCAAGAGTCTAACCCAACGGGTGAAGTGACAATTGGTATGGTTGGTAAATACATTGAATTACCGGATGCATACAAATCAGTAAACGAAGCATTAAAACATGCGGGCCTAAAAAATCGTTTAACTATTAATATTCAATACGTTGATTCACAAGACTTAGAAACTAAAGGAACCGATATCCTTTCTCGTTTAGATGCTATTTTAGTGCCAGGTGGTTTTGGTGGTCGTGGTGTTGAAGGTAAGATTTTAGCGGCTAAATATGCTCGTGAAAACAAAGTGCCTTACTTAGGTATTTGTTTAGGTATGCAGGTTGCGTTAATTGAATACGCACGAAATGTTGCCGGTTTAACTGATGCAAACTCAACGGAATTTAATGCAAATTCAGAGGCTCCAGTGGTTGGTTTAATCACTGAGTGGCTAGACGCTGAGGGTAACGTAGAAGTACGTGATGAAAAGTCTGATTTAGGTGGCACAATGCGTTTAGGCGCACAAAAATGCCATTTAACGCCTGGCTCTAAAGTACACGAAGTGTATGGCAGCGACGAAATTGTTGAGCGTCACCGTCACCGTTACGAAGTTAATAACAACTTCGTTGCACAGCTTGAGCAAGCAGGTTTAAGCTTTACTGGTTTATCTGAAGATAAAAAGCTAGTAGAGATTATTGAAAATAAAGATCACCCTTGGTTTATTGCAGCGCAATTCCACCCGGAATTCACTTCAACGCCACGCGATGGTCATCCGCTATTTGAAGGGTTTGTAGCTGCGGCTCATACCTACCAAAAAGCGTCTTCGTAATTTAAAAAAGGCTGTGCATATTGCGCGGCCTTTTTTGTTTCTAAGGCTAGCCAAGGTTAGCCGTACTCACCATTTTGGGAATATAGAGGAATCAAGATGTCAGAAATCGTAAAAGTAATCGGTCGTGAAATTATGGACTCGCGTGGTAACCCAACTGTAGAAGCTGAGGTATATTTAGCTGATGGTTCATGGGGCCGTGCTGCTGCACCATCAGGTGCATCTACAGGAACTCGCGAAGCATTAGAATTACGTGATGGTGATAAAACTCGTTATTTAGGTAAAGGCGTATTAAAAGCGGTAGGTTTCATTAATAATGAAATTGCAGCGGCTTTGAAAGGTCAAAATGCACTTGCTCAAAGTGATGTAGACCAAGTAATGCTTGATTTAGATGGTACTGAAAATAAAGAAAAACTAGGTGCTAATGCTATTTTAGCGGTTTCACTTGCTAACGCAAAAGCGGCTGCACAATCTAAAAAAGTAGAGCTATACGAGCACATTGCTGACTTAAATGGCACGCCAGGTGTTTACTCTATGCCACTACCAATGATGAACATCATCAACGGCGGTGAGCACGCTGATAACTCAGTAGATATTCAAGAATTTATGGTTCAGCCAGTTGGTGCTGCTAATTTCCGTGAAGCACTGCGTATGGGTGCTGAAGTATTTCACAGCCTTGCAAAAGTGCTTAAAGCGGATGGTCATTCAACAGCTGTTGGTGACGAAGGTGGTTTTGCACCAAACCTTGCATCAAACGAAGCAGCACTTGCAGCAATTAAAGTGGCTATTGCAAATGCCGGTTATGAGCTTGGTAAAGATATTACGCTTGCACTTGATTGTGCTGCCTCTGAGTTTTATGACAAAGAAGCAAATATCTACGACCTTAAAGGTGAAGGTAAAAAGTTTACCTCTGAAGAGTTTAACTACTTCTTAAAAGACTTAACTGAGCAATACCCAATTGTATCAATTGAAGATGGCTTAGATGAGTCTGATTGGGATGGCTTTGCACATCAAACTAAACTAATGGGCGATAAAGTTCAATTAGTGGGTGATGACTTATTCGTAACCAATACTAAGATTTTAAAACGTGGTATCGACAATGGTATTGCTAACTCAATCTTAATTAAATTTAACCAAATTGGTTCACTAACAGAAACGTTAGCGGCAATCAAAATGGCGAAAGATGCTGGTTTTACAGTGGTTATCTCTCACCGTTCAGGTGAAACAGAAGATGCAACCATTGCTGATTTAGCGGTTGGTACAGCTGCAGGCCAAATCAAAACAGGCTCATTAAGCCGTTCAGACCGTGTTGCTAAGTACAACCAATTGCTTCGTATTGAAGAGCAATTAGGCGCTAAAGCACCGTACAATGGTTTAAAAGAAGTTAAAGGTCAGTAATTCTTTAATTTGTTTAAAATTATAAAAATCCTCGCTTATGCGGGGATTTTTTATGCGTGTTATAAAGTAATGGGAAGGGCTGTCCATAGTGAAGCTACAGTAGAGAACCTAAGACTAATTACAACTGAAACTGCTGTTTTAATATCTCTTTTGTAAAACTGGTTTTTAAATAAAAGCCACGGGGCAGGGTTTGTATAATTTGTCCGTTCGGGCCTATGGCATCGGTAACTACTTTGCTATTAGCAGCTTTTGGCCGTATTTGCATGGCGTCGCCTAAATGCCCTGATATTTCATCTACCCGACCAAGCGCTATAAGCTCCATTTGCTCTTCCCAGTCTCGCTGTAATTGCGCATCTTGCGCGGGGGAGGGTTGCCACAAAAAACCACTGCCTATGGTTCTATCAAACGGGGCGATATTGCGCTCACTTAAAATAGGTAACCATAAAACATGATTCAACTTTTTACGTACGCTACTTGTGTGCCAGGTCATGCCAGTTACATTCATTAGTGGGGTAACCGACACAAAGGTGGTTTCTAGCGGTTTACCTTTATATGAAATGGGCAATGTTTTGAGCTCTATACCTAAATCTTCAAAGTCGGGTAGCGGTTTTGAACCGGCCGTTGCGCCTAAAACATACTCTATCAGTTGACCTGTCCAGCCTTTTTCACGCAATAAATCATCTGGCGTTTTAAAGTGGTACTGCTGTGCTAGTTGTCCTAGTGTGAGTCCTGCAATAGCATCGACACGTTGCATTAATTGCTTGATTGAATGAGGTTTTAAAGGTTGCATACTGTTTATTTTAGTTGAATAAATACCAACGCCATGATAGCAAATTAGGGTGTTAGTGGATATCTTTAGCGGTTGGTTGAATTTTGTTCGCACTGTGTGTGGTGCAATTTTATGCGCTGTTTTAAAACGCTAAATTTAACTAAGTAACTGAACTGTATTGTTTTTTTTGTTTTTAGTGTTCAGTTTTAATTAAGGTCTATATTTGTTGTAAGGATAAATACAGATGTATAAACATGTTTATCCACAGATTCTGTGGAGAACATCACCTTTTAGATCTTGCATTGTGGATTTGTTTGCTAAATGAGCGTGTTTTACAAAAGTTATGCACAAGCTGTGAGTAACCAGCACAAACAGTGTGGTTTTTATGTATGGCAGTGTTATTTGTTATTTACATGCAATGGATTTTGCCATTAATTTGCCTTAACCGAGGACGTTAACGAGGCTTGTACGTAATAGTATTTGCCGTATTGCAGCTAATGTGGAACAATCATAAAAAATCGACTTACAAATGAGGCACTAAGGTGATTGATGCCGAAGGTTTTCGTGCCAATGTCGGAATTGTAATTTGCAATAATCAGGGGCAAGTGTTTTGGGCCAGACGCTATGGTCAACATTCTTGGCAATTTCCCCAAGGCGGTGTTGATGATGGTGAAACACCAGAACAAACTATGTACCGTGAATTACACGAAGAAGTAGGTTTGCGACCAGAAGATGTAGAAATAGTTGCAAGCTCAAAACATTGGTTACGCTATAAATTACCCAAACGATTAATCCGTCGCGACTCAAGTCCGGTGTGTATTGGGCAAAAACAAAAATGGTTTTTACTGAAGTTACGCTGTAAAGATGAAGATGTAAATTTACTAAAAACGCACCATCCTGAATTTGATGATTGGCGGTGGGTGAGTTATTGGTATCCAGTAAGGCAGGTAGTATCGTTTAAACGGGATGTTTATCGACGTGTTATGAAAGAGTTTGCTCCTTTTGCTATGCCCTTCAATAAGCGAGAGCAACAAAAAGACAATTGGCGAAGCAAAAGGTAGTTTTACATAAAAAGGAGCAGTGTATGCTGGCAACACTCAGATCGATAGCTGAGTCTGTTTCGCAACAAGCGAATTTAGACGATGCGTTAGTGTGCTTTGTGAAAATGGTAAAAGATGCCATGAATACCCAGTGCTGCTCCATTTATTTTGCCGATTACAGTCAAGATAACTTTGTACTAATGGCCAGCGAAGGGTTAAACCCCGATGCGGTGGGTAAATTTAGAATTGGCTTTACTGAAGGACTTGTTGGGCTAGTTGCTCAGCGCGAAGAGGCGATTAACATTGCGTTTGCTAAATCGCATCCTCGCTTTAAACTCTCCCCAGAAGTGAACGAAGAAGGCTACAACGCTTTTTTGTCTGTGCCTGTTGTTCATCAAAAAAAGGTATTAGGCGTTATTGTTGTGCAACAGAAAATGGCTCGAGTATTTTCTCAAGATGAAGAGTCGTTTTTAATTACGCTCTCAGCGCAGTTAGCTTCACAGCTTGCGCATGCCGAAATAAAAGAAGTATTGCGCCAAGATGAGTCGTCTCATCAAACATCGGTTTTAAAAGGGGTGTCTAGTGCGCCAGGCATTAGTATTGGTAAAGCCTTTGTTGTTATTCCTAAACTTAATTTTAAGTCCATAGAACTTACTAAAAATAGTGATGTGAATGAACAACGCCGTTTATTCACGCAAGCGGTTGCTGCAACGCGCAAAGAATTTAGCACCTTATCGATGACATTAAGCGATACCATACCGCAAGAAGCGTTGGCGGTGTTTGATGTGTATCAGCAATTATTGGATGCTAAAAGCTTAGGTCATAATGTTGAGGCACAATTACAAGAAGGTTGGTGTGCAAAAAGTGCATTAAAAATTGTGATTGAACGTTTAGTTGCGCAGTTTAATGAAATGCAAGACCCTTACATTAAAGAGCGTGCGGTTGATGTTAAAGACATTGGCTTACGGGTGCTTCATCACTTAGTGAATACCGAGCATGCAATAAAAGACTACCCTGAAAACACAATCCTCATAGCTCACACATTAACTCCTGCGATGTTAGCCGAAGTGCCAAATGAGCGTTTAGCAGGTGTGGTAAGCATTAATGGTTCAGCTAATAGCCATGCCTCTATTTTAACGCGAGCAATGGGGGTGCCTGCAATTTGGGGTATTGAAGATTTACCGTTATTGCAGTTTGATAACAAAGAAATGATTTTAGATGCTTTTGCTGGACGTTTATATATTTCGCCTTCGCAAATGCTTATTGATGAGTATACCGAGTTACAACATCAAGATAACTTACTCAATAATCGTTTTTTAGAAGAGCAATCGCTGCCTGCAATTACCATGGACGGGGAGCATATTAGTTTATTGCTCAACGCTGGGCTTGAACTTAATACGCAACAAAATAGTGCCCATATTTGTGATGGTGTTGGTCTTTACAGAACCGAAGCGTGGTTTATGCAAAAAGGGCAGTTTCCATCGCAGCAAGAACAAGAAAAATGGTATCGAGAAGTACTCAGTAGCTATTATCCTAACCCCGTAGTTATGCGAACGTTAGATATTGGTGGCGACAAAGTTTTAGATTATTTTAATATTACCGAAGAAAACCCGTTTTTAGGATGGCGTGGTATTAGAATTAGCCTAGATCATCCTGAGCTTTTTTTAGATCAGCTCAAAGCCATGCTCAAAGCGAATGTTGGCTTAGGTAATTTAAAAATAATGCTGCCTATGATCAGTGGTACTGATGAAGTTGAAGAGTCGCTGGCATTGTATAACCAAGCCTATTATGAGTTAAGCGAAACATTTCCTGAGCAACTAATAGAAAAGCCAGATATTGGCATTATGCTTGAGGTACCTTCAAGTGTATTTATGCTGCCAGAGTGGTCTAGAAAAGTCGATTTTTGCTCAGTGGGTAGTAACGATTTAACTCAGTATTTATTAGCGGTAGATAGAGCAAATGCCCGTGTGGCCGATTTATTCAATCCTTATCATCCAGCTGTGTTACGTGTATTAAATAATATTGCCAGCGAATGTGAGCACTATGAATTGCCCTTTAGTTTATGTGGTGAGCTTGGCGGCGATCCCGAGGGAGCAATATTACTCATTGCCATGGGCTATAGACGCTTAAGTATGAACTTATCGTCGTTAAATAAAGTGAAATGGGTGCTTAGGCGCTTAAATGTTAGTGATATGGAACAATTACTGAGCGAGTGTTTAGCACAGCCCAATGCTAAACAAGTGTTGCGTTTAACCCGTAATTTTATGATAGAGCATCAGCTAGGTAATTTATTTTATACACCTAAATGATAGGGCTGTTATAAATGATAGGGCTGTTATAAATGATTGAGCTGTTATTGTTTATATAATCAATTAAAATATACATATTCTTAAATGTATTAGAGATAACTATGTATGAACTAGGACTTCTAGTTGCAAGTTGTGCGTTATTAGGTTGCATTGTTGGTTTTTTAGCAGGACTTCTAGGCATAGGCGGTGGTTTAATCATTGTGCCGGTGCTAACGAGCTTGTTACTGGGTTTTAATGTGGCCGCTGCCGATCATGTATTAGTTATCGCTATTGCGACATCTTTAGCCTCTATTTTATTTACCTCGACCTCTTCAGCGTTAGCTCATCATAAAAATGATAATGTGCCTTGGAAAATTGCCCCTTGGGTAATGTCGGGTGTGGCCATTGGTGCCTTGATTAGCGGCTTTGCTGCCAGCTTTATACCTGAGAAAATGTTACGAACCGTGTTTGCGGTGAGTGTGGTTTTTATTGCTATGAGAATGGTGCTTTCTGCCCGTAATAAAGTGAGCGTAGGTCACCCGATGCCTGCAGGCCCCGTGCTAGGAAGTATTAGTGCGATAATGGGGGCACTATCTGGGTTGATTGGGATTGGCGGTGGCGCATTACTTGTGCCTATGCTGCACTATTTTTCGGTTGATATTAAAAAGGCAATTGGTTGCGCTGCTGCATGTGGTATTGTAATTGCCTTTTTTGGCTCTATTGGTTATATCAGCGCCGGTTGGCGAGTAACTGACTTAGCGCATGGTTTTATGGGATTTGTTTATTTACCTGCATTGTTAGGGATTGTTGTTACCTCATGGTTTATAGCGCCAATAGGCGCCAAAGCAACACATTACTTACCTGTAAATACAATTAAGAAAGTTTTCGCGATGTTACTTGTTATCATCGCTATTAAAATGGTTTTTAGCTAAAGGTTTATTTTTATGGCACTGGAGTTTCCTCAAATTGATCCAATAATTTTTTCTATTGGACCACTTAGCGTTCGTTGGTATGGATTAATGTACTTAATTGGTTTTGCGTTTGCGATGTGGTTTGCTAATCGCCAAGCTAGTAAGTCCGGTTCAGGTTGGACTAAAGACGAAGTCAGCGATTTACTCTTTTACGGCATGCTGGGCGTTATATTAGGTGGGCGTATTGGTTATGTTCTGTTTTATCAATTTAGCTATTTTATCGAAAACCCCTTATATTTGTTTAGAATAGACCAAGGAGGCATGTCGTTTCATGGTGGAACACTGGGGGTGATCACTGCAATTGCTATTTTTGCTTACAAGCGTAAAAAATCGTTATTACAAGTCGGTGATTTTGTAGCACCTTTAGTGCCTGTTGGTTTACTGGCTGGGCGTATAGGTAACTTTATTAACGGCGAATTATGGGGGCGTACCACTGATGTTCCGTGGGCAATGGTGTTTCCAACTGGAGGCCCGCTTGCACGCCACCCTTCACAACTTTACGAAGCTTTTTTTGAAGGGTTTGTATTGTTTGTCATATTACTGTGGTTTATTAAGCGTCCACGTCCTGCGGGAAGTGTGTCGGGTTTGTTTTTACTGGGTTACGGCGTATTTAGATTTTGTATTGAATATTTTCGCCAACCAGATGCGCAATTGGGTTTATTTGCCGACTTTATCTCTATGGGGCAAATTCTATCGTTACCAATGATAATTGGCGGGTTAGGCTTACTTATTTGGGCCTATAAACAACCACAATCAAAAACAGCGGCAAAAGCTTAAAAGAAGAAGTTAGATGAAACAATATTTAGAATTATGTCAGCGCATTGTTGACCAAGGACAATGGGTTGAAAATAAGCGTACCGGTACACGTTGTTTAACGGTTATAAACGCTGATTTAGAATACGATGTGGCTAATAATCAGTTCCCTATGATCACCACGCGAAAAAGCTATTACAAAGCAGCTATTGCTGAATTGTTAGGTTATTTAAGAGGCTATGATAGTGCTGAGCAGTTTCGTAATATAGGCTGTAAAACTTGGGATGCCAACGCCAATGAAAATAGTGCCTGGCTCAATAATCCTAATCGTAAAGGTGAGGATGATATGGGGCGCGTTTATGGCGTGCAAGGACGAGGCTGGCAACGCCCTGATGGTTCAACACTAGATCAACTGGCAAAGGTCATCAATAATTTAAAAAATGGCATTGATGATCGCGGTGAAATTATTACCTTTTATAATCCAGGTGAGTTTGAGCTTGGCTGCTTGCGCCCATGTATGCATACGCATACCTTTTCATTACTAGGCGACACCCTGTATTTAACCTCGTACCAACGAAGTTGTGATGTACCGCTAGGTCTAAACTTTAATCAAATTCAATGTTTTGTTTTATTGGCACTGGTTGCACAAATTACTGGCCACAAAGCCGGTAAGGCATATCATAAAATCACCAATGCCCACATTTACGAAAATCAGCTAGATTTAATGCGAGATGTGCAATTAAAGCGCGAGCCATTTGCTTCTCCTCAATTAAAAATTAACCCAGAGATTAAGTCACTCGAAGATATAGAAACATGGGTAACACGTGATGACTTTGAGGTGGTTGGTTATCAATGCCATGAAGCGATTCAGTACCCATTTTCAGTTTAAAAAATAAGGAGAGCATAATGAAAGCAGTGATCCCCGTAGCCGGCCTTGGAACACGTATGTTACCGGCTACTAAAGCAATTCCAAAAGAAATGCTGCCCGTTGTAGACCGTCCACTCATTCAATACGTAGTTAGCGAAGCGGTTGCCGCTGGCATTAAAGAGATAGTGCTAGTAACGCATTCGAGTAAAAACTCGATTGAAAACCATTTTGATACCAGCTTTGAACTAGAGGCAACGTTAGAGAAACGTGTAAAGCGGCAATTACTTGCCGAAATACAGTCTATTTGCCCTAAGGACGTGACGATTATTCATGTACGTCAAGGTGAAGCAAAAGGCCTAGGCCATGCTATTAACTGTGCCGCCCCTATTATTGGCAATGAACCTTTTGTGGTTATTTTACCCGACGTTATTATTGATGATGTAGAAAGTGACCTAACAAAAGACAACTTAGCTGAAATGATTACTCGCTTTGAGCAAACTAAACACAGTCAAATTATGGTTGAGCCAGTCCCTAAAGATGACGTAGATAAATTTGGTGTTGTGGATTTAGGTGATGTTGAGTTAAACCAAGGTGAAAGCTCACCTATTCAAAGCATGGTAGAAAAACCACCCGTTGACGAGGCACCTTCAAACCTTGCTGTGGTTGGTCGTTACGTGTTGAGTAAAAATATTTGGCCATTACTGGCTAAAACCCCTCAAGGTGCTGGTGATGAAATTCAGCTAACAGATGCAATAGCCATGCTTATGCAAGATGAAAAAGCAGATGCCTACGCAATGAAAGGCCGAAGCCATGATTGCGGCAGTAAAATTGGTTATTTAAAAGCAACTATTGAATTTGCTCTTCGTCGTGATGAATTCGCCGGTGAGCTTAAAACGTTTATTAAAACGTTAATTTAAATAAACTTATCATTATTAGAAGCGCCTATATGGCGCTTTTTTTGATTGTAAAATAGCTTTTTTAGTATTTTAAATTATCACTATTTTTGCAGTTATACAGACATATTTAACATTGTGTTGTAATCGCCATGTTAAATCAGGTTGTTTTGTTGTTAACGTGCTTTGTTGATTCAATGGAAAATTGACTTAATTGAGCGGTCTAAACTATTGAAAGAGAAACAATCAATATATGAATACAGCAAAAAGTATCACCGATATCTGTTAGTCGTATTACTGTTGTTATTAAGTACTGGTTGTACGATATCGCCTGATAAAACATCATTAAATGAACAAGTTAAAGATTCACCTGAATATGTAACCATCACAGCGCTCGAGCTTGCTCAACTAAAAGATGCCGCCTTGCAATGGCAGCAAGCACGCTCTGGGATAAAGCGGCTATTAAAGTTAGAACGTGAGCTCACATATTTAGTTGATCACCTAGATATTATTAACAGTAAAGCAATAGCGTAATCTAATCAGGCTGTTAGCAATCGTTATGCTCGCTTATCAATTAAGACTAATACCTCGGCAAACCTCAGGTATGGCAATAACTACGCAAGCACCTCAGATAAAGTTGAACGACCAAGGCAAAGGTATAGTAACCGCTACGCAAAATCCTATAAAGGGGACGCTCCATACAATCAGCGACACAGTAGTCGCTATGCTAGCGTGCCTACAAAAATAATTACAGCCCCTTCAAAAAGCTACAGTAAGCACGCTGTTAGTTTGCCTGTGAAAGCAACGAACTCAATTGTGAAGAAAAAAGTATTCCCTCAAACATCGAAGCTAACAAAAGTGACAATGGTTGATACCAACAAAAAAAGTATTTGCATTGCAGGTTGCGTCACTCGATTCACAAGAGAGTGTTGCTAAAAAATGGAAGCAAATTAACAAAAAAGCAGCGCCTTTGTTTAAGGACAAAATCACGACAAATATTGAAAAAGCAAAGGTTAATAACAAAACCTATTATCGATTAAAATTAGGTGAGTATTTTAACTTTAAAAGTGCATCTTCATTATTTCAGGGCGAATTTGTGGCGAATGTAGAAACTATTAATGTAAGTGGGGTTACTTACTACCGTTTAAAGCTTGGAGCTTATCAAAATCAAGCCAATGCGGCTGCTGATTGCGATAAACTAAAACAGCGCCAAATCAACTGCATTGTGAGCCATTACACCCAACAGCCATTAAAATAAATATGTATCTAGGGTATTAGGCATAATAATTGCTATGTAACTATTATGTTTTTAGAGGATGGCAACTATGCGCCTTTTGTTACCCTTACTATTATTAAATTTAGCGGGCTGTAGCTTAACACCCCAGCCAAAGCCGAGTATAAGCACTGATGCGCCTAAAGCGGTTATGGCACCTTATACGCTTAACCAGTACGTAAATAGCTTGAGTGCCCAGCTTAGCCATATTAAAGAGCCTTTTAAAAGCACCGCTTCAATTGCGGTCAGTAGCTTTTATTTAGCAGATGCCCTAGATTCTCATGTTGCTCAAGGGCAAGGGGCAGGGCTTAGCCAGCAAATTCAGGAAAGCTTAATAACCCAATTCACCCAATTAGGTTATAACACGGTTGAATACCGGCTTGAAAACCAACTTAACTTATCAGCGAGTGCAGACTCAGTACTTAGCCGCAATACTGGCAATTTAAAGCAGCGTCAGATTATTGACTTTGTCATCACCGGTACTTTAACCCGTCAAGAGCATGCTTATATTGTTAACGCGCGCATGGTAAATATGCAAACTAATCAAGTTGTATCTGCCGGCAGTACTGAAATTCCCATCAATGTGATGTGGAGCAATGAAAAAATACAGCAGCGCGGTGACTATATTTACCGCAGTGAATATTAATTAGGAGCGCACATGAAACGCCTACTATTAACTTTATGTTTGCCACTAGGCTTTGGTTGTTCACAAATGAAAAACCATAGTGACACACAAATTACCGACGATGCACCTATGTTTTTTGAGCAACGTCCTGTAGCCGCACCTACACAAAGCGACTCGCTGTATCAAAATAAAACAGCAGTGATGAATAAAAACAAACAAGTTAACACGCCAACACGCAAAAATATTAATCACTATGTGCGTGGCATCATGCAAGACATGGCTGAAAATTTACAGTACGTAAATACTAAAACGCCATTGGCGGTATCGAGCTTTGTATTTTTAGACCGTGACTATAACAATGCTGGCTTAGTGGGCAATCAAATTGCCGAGAGCTTTATGCATGAGCTACATAATTTTGGTGTACCGGTAATCGATTTTAAAACCACCGATTATATGCGTGTAACCCCTGGTGGCGATTTTGTTTTTAGCCGCGACTATTTAGAGCTTAACCAAGAACAAAACTTTAGTTACGTATTAGCAGGCACGTTAGTAAACCACCAAGGCGGCATATTAGTAAATGCACGAATTGTTGGTTTAGCGAGTAAAGCGGTTGTAGGCTCTGCACAGGGCTTTATTCCGCAATCAGTTGTTGATGCGCTAAATAGCAGTAACAGTGCTGATGGCATTATGCTTAAACAGGCGAGTAAGTGAGGTTTATCATGGCTAACTTAGCTAAGCGCTCAGCTTTAATTAGCATAAGTGCATTATCACTATTACTTTCAGGCTGTAATTTACTTAGTGAATCTAACATGGCTGAATCCGCCAAATCTGAGCCAGAGCAAACAGTGGTAAGTGATCTTGATTTTAATCAAATCATGTCGCAAATGCAGCGCAATGACGAGCAAGAGCAATATGCTGATACAACGCAGTTTAACCCTAACAAGCATCATAAAAGCTTAGTTAACTACGTAGAGCAAATGGCACTTGATTTAACCGACACCATGCAAGTAGTCCCGCAAGATGCAGCGATTGCAGTCACGTCGTTCGTTGATTTAGACGCAAGTTTAACTACAGCAAGCCAGTTAGGTAATCAGTTATCAGAAACTTTTATACATCAGCTACAAAAGTTTGGTTATAGCGCGGTTGATTTTAAAACAGCCAATTTAATTACCGTTAATGAACAAGGCGACTTTGCATTCACCCGAAACACTCGCAAGCTTGCAGGTACGAATATAGCCAGCCATGTTTTATCGGGTACATTAATTTACCGTGCAGATGGGGTTGTTGTTAACGCTCGCGTGATAAATATTGAAAATAAGCGCCTTGCCGCCAGCAGCCGAACATTTATACCGCTTTACGTATTAAATAAAGAAGATATATATTTATCAAGCAATTAACTTAATTTGAGGCTTGATATAAAAAACCAGATACCGTTATAATTTTTGTAAGCTGTAAGCTGTAAGCTGTAAGCTCGATGTGGCCTCTTAGTTAAATGGATATAACGGCCCCCTCCTAAGGGGCAGTTGTAGGTTCGATTCCTGCAGGGGCTGCCAATAAAATCAATGAATTATGTTCTTTCTTTGTTTCTATATCAACTATATGTAGTATATTTGTAGCAATGTCAGCTTTGTGCCGTTCGGATAAAAAGTGAATTTGAAAGCTTGTTGGGTGGCGCCTTCGGCTTAACCAACCTACATTTTGGCGTAGGTCGGATAAGTGGCGGAGCCACGCCATCCGACAAAAATGATAAATTTACCAGAGACAACTGCCTTACACTGTAAGTTAAACCACTCTATACCGACTATCGGCTGAGTGCTAATTGCGGACATTAGTAACGCTAAGCTAACGGGTAGTGACCGAAAGGTGCGGGTTTAGTACCTTATATGTGATTACCTATTACGCGCCTAAAAGTGGCAAATGCTTTCGCTGCTGATAGGTTAAAGCTAGCTCTAAACAGTTCTTGATTTCCGCCTCAGGCAACGAACTCGATAAACTTAATACGATTGCTCTATTACCTTGAAATTCGAGTGTGTCATTGTGCAGCTCTCTAAATGTATCGATTAACTTAGTTTGGCAGTTGAAGAACAAGTAGTATTGGTTTGGCGATTTCAACTTCCAATCAGTTCTAATTGGGCTGCCTGTTTTTACACTATAACTATGCTCACCCCATTTCAGTGACTCTTCGACTTCACCTAGCTCCAAATCGGATGCAAGCTTGAGGATTAAAGTTCGTAACTCCTCAAGTCGTAGCCGAACTTTTTCGGGATATTCTTCGAAGCGATTTTTGACTACCTCGTCCATTGAAAGCTCCTATTCATATAACAACTTTATCAGAGGACATTTTCCCTATTCTAGCGCGAAAACGTCCATATCTCATGAGCTTCTATTATTATTTTAGCTTATCTGAGCGTATAAAAAAGAGGAAAGTTTTCTTCTTTCTTACTAAGTAAATGACAACTCACCTCAATGTCCGGTTATCGCTCAAAGAAGCCCTCCATTAAATTCTGCATAATAAAAAAGCGAGCTATCAATTAACCCGCTTTATAAAGTACTTTGTCGAACCCCGAACCCCGAACCCCGAACCCCGAACCCCGAACCCCGAACCCCGAACCCCGAACCCCGAACCCCGAAGCTATAACTCAGCCATCACTGGTAATTGTAGCAATCAGCTCACTCAATACTTCTTCAGCTTTGCTGGTTTCTACTTGGCAAGTGCCAGCATTTAAATGGCCGCCGCCGCCATATTTAAGGCATAACTCGCCCACATTGGTGTTTGAGCTACGGTTGGTGATTGATTTACCAATGGCGTACACCACGTTTTGCTTTTTAAGCCCCCACATTTTATGAATTGAGATATTACACTCGGGGAACATGGCGTAAATAACGAAGCGGTTAGTAGCGTAAATGGTTTCTTCTTCGGTTAAATTGAGTACCACTAAGTTGTCGTGTACTGATGAGCAGCGGTCTATTTGCTCTTTAGCTTGTGCGTTGTGCTCGTGGTATAACGCAACACGCTCGGCAACATCTTCCATTGCTAGTATTTGTTCTATGCTGTGATCTTTACAGGCGTCAATTAACTTCATCATTAACTGGTAATTAGAAATTTTGAATTCACGAAAACGGCCAAGTCCTGTGCGCGCATCCATAATAAAGTTCATCAGTACCCAGTCTGTTGGGTTTAAAATTTCGTCTTTTGAAAATTGTGCAGAATCCCCTTTATCGACCGCTTCCATCATGTCAGTTGAAATATTAGGGAATTTCTCTGCACCGCCATAATAGTCGTATACAACGCGTGCCGCAGAGGGCGCATCTGGGTCAATAATGTGATTTTTTATATCGCTTGCGTTACGAACGGTTTCACTCAAGTGATGATCAAATGCAATATGACAACCGGCAACATAGGGAAGGTTAGTGGTAATATCGTTGCTGGTAATGGCTATTTTACCGTCTTGCATGTCTTTTGGATGCACAAATAAAATATCGTCGATTAAATCTAAATCTTTAAGTAATACGGCACACACTAGGCCGTCAAAATCGCTTCGAGTGACAAGTCTATATTTATTATTGCTCATTTTCGGTCTATTTTTGTTTGTTTATTAATCTGAGTGTAGCAGTTTAAACGCCATTTTATATACCAGTTTTTAACATAAAAAAAAGCCAAAACAATGGTTTTGGCTTTGAGTAGCAAGTGTGTATTAGTGATGTGTTATGCGCCTGGGCCACATTCCATACAATGGTTAAGAATGTCTGGGCCAAATTTTAATTTAGCGTTTAAATCACGCAGTGCCGTGCGCAGGCCTTCTTCAATAACAGGGTGATAAAAAGGCATATCTAGCATTTGTGGTACAGTCATTTTGTTTTGTACAGCCCATGCAAGTAAGTGAGCAATGTGCTCTGCTTGTGGGCCTATAAATTCAGCACCTAAAAATAAACCGGTACCGTGCTCGGCATATACGCGCATGTGCCCTTTGTTTTTTAGCATAACGCGGCTGCGACCTTGGTTTTCAAAGCTAACTTCGCCTATTTCAAAGCAATCACAGCTTCCTAATCGTTGGCTAATTTCTTTAAAGCTTTCACCAACCATGGCTATTTGTGGGTCGCTAAACACAGCGGCAATTTTAGCTCTACGTAAACCAGCACGCACTTGAGGGTAGCGGCCTGCGTTTTGCCCTGCGATAGTGCCTTGATCGGATGCTTCGTGAAGCAGTGGGATCATGTTACTGGCATCGCCGGCAATAAATATGTGAGAGTCGCCACATTGCATAGTGTGGGCATCAGCGAGTGGTACGCCACGTTCATCAAGCTCTATGCCGGTGTTTTCTAACCCTAGCTTATCGGTGTTTGGTACTCGCCCGGTTGCAGCCAGTACATAGTCAAACTGCTCAGTATGTTTAACACCTTGTTTGTCGGTGTAGGTAAGCTGGGCTTTATTATCTACTTTTTTCATGTCTGATACGTTTGAGTCGGTATCAACATAAAATTCTTCTGCAAATACGGTGTTAGCGTAATCTTTAACCACGGGGTCGGTTAATGGGCCTATGGCACCACCTACGCCAAATAGTTTTACCTTTACTCCTAATCTGTGCAACGCTTGGCCAATTTCAAGGCCTATAACGCCAGGTCCAAATACGGCTACTGATTCTGGTAAATCATCCCAGCCGAATACATCGTCATTAATAATCAATCGGTCGCCAAAGTTATTAAATACGCCAGGGTAAGATGGGCGTGAACCCGTTGCAATTACAAAGCGTTTGGCAGTAATAATGGTGTGGTCGTCTATTTGTACGCGGTTGGCGTCTAAAAATTGTGCATAGCCACGAATTTTATCTTCGCTAGGTATTTCATCTACGGCTTCTACTACGAATCCTGCAAAGCGATCGCGCTCACTTTTTACTCGTGCCATAACGGCTTTACCGTCAATTACCGGTTTTGAGCTGTGAACTCCAAAGGCAGGGGCCATTTCTATTGAGTGCGCGGCTTCTGCTGCTGCAATCAATAATTTACTTGGCATGCAACCAACACGTGCGCAGGTTGTACCGTAAGGGCCAGATTCAATCATAAGTACGTTTTGAGTAAATTGTTTAGCATTACGGTAGGCACTTAAACCAGCGGTACCTGCACCTATAACAACAACGTCGGTTTGCAATTCTTTCATAGTGTTTTTCCTTTAATAAACAGGGGCGTTGCAGCCCCTGTTTTATTTACTTAATTAAGCAAAGTATTTTTCTAGGTCGTCTGAGCCACCAATGTGCTTACCGCCAATAAATACTTGTGGTACGGTTTCACGGCCAGATACCGCTTTAAGGCTGGTAAGTGATGCGCCAGCGCCCATTACAATTTCTTCAAAAGCAAAGCCTTTAGCTGTAAGTAGCTCTTTTGCTTTTTTACAGAAAGGACAGCCAGGCTTAGTAAATAGAGTAACTGCTTCTGGTTTTACTTGAGTTGGGTTGATGTAATCAAGCATAGTGTCAGCGTCAGATACTTCAAACGGGTCGCCTGGTAAATCTGGTTCGATAAACATTTTCTCTACTACGCCATCTTTAACCAGCATAGAGTATCTCCAGCTGCGCTTACCAAAACCTAAATCGTTTTTATCAACTAGCATACCCATGCCGTCGGTAAATTCACCGTTACCATCTGGTAGTAAGGTAATATTTTGCGCTTCTTGATGTTCAGCCCATGCGTTCATTACAAAGGTATCGTTTACTGATATACAAACAATGTCATCAACGCCATTTTGCTTAAGTACGCCTGCTAGTTCGTTGTAGCGTGGTAAGTGCGTTGATGAACACGTTGGTGTAAATGCACCTGGTAGTGAAAATACAACAACCGTTTTACCTTTAAAAATGTCGTCTGTAGTCACTGATTTCCATTCGTCGTTTTGACGAGTTGCAAATGTTACGTTTGGGATTGTTTGACCTTCAATATTGTTTAACATGTTTTTAGTTCCTCTTGATTTGTTGATAGCCATTATGGCGAGTATTTAAATATAGTTCCAATCGTTTGTTTGTATTAAACTGATAGGTATAAACTATCAGG
The DNA here is from genome assembly GCF_023161865.1 of Pseudoalteromonas sp. 2CM36K. Classification (NCBI taxonomy): domain Bacteria; kingdom Pseudomonadati; phylum Pseudomonadota; class Gammaproteobacteria; order Alteromonadales; family Pseudoalteromonadaceae; genus Pseudoalteromonas; species Pseudoalteromonas sp. 2CM36K. The sequence goes on along the minus strand of NZ_JALNTK010000009.1, from coordinate 2,915 downwards.
TTGAGTGTAAATATGAACTTAAAAGATTTAGAGTATGTAAAAGCGGTTGCCCACTATAAGCATTTTCGTAAAGCGGCCGATGCCTGTTTTGTAAGCCAGCCTACTTTAAGTGGGCAAATTAAAAAGCTTGAGCAAGAATTGGGCGTTATTATTTTTGACCGCTCTACCAAGCACGTTACCTTAACTGCCAAAGGTGAACGTTTATTGACACAAATAGCTGTCGTTTTAGAACAAACACAAATATTAAAAGAGCTGGCAGCAACATCTAATGAACCACTGCAGGGTAAGCTTACCATTGGTATTATTCCAACGATTGCGCCGTATTTATTACCTACGCTACTAACATCAATGAAAGCAGCGTTTATAAATAGCCAGTTTTCGTTTATTGAAATGCAAACAACCACTATTTTAGCTGCGTTAGAGAGTGGTGAAGTCGACTTTGCAATTTTAGCGGATGTACCTGAACTTAAAAGTTACCATACCATTGATTTATATAAAGAAGACTTTTTAGTTGCCGCATCAAGCGATAACGCATTGTGTAAGCATAAAAAAGTGGCACTGCAAGACCTGCAAGGTTGCAACCTATTAATGTTAAGTGATGGCCATTGCTTTAAAGATCAAGCCCAGCAGTTTTGTTTTTCGGCAGGGGTAGATGTTTCCAGCCAGTATCAAGGAAATAGCATAGAGACTTTATTGGCGCTGGTGGCGATGGATGATGGCGTTACGTTTGTGCCAAAACTTGCAGCAATACCACGAGTGGGTATTCATTATTTGCCTATTTTTCCTAATCAGCAACGTAATATTGTGTTTGCATGTAGAAAGCATTACCCGCACTTATCTGGGGTTGAGCAATTGGCTCAGTGGTTAAGCGCCCACTCTAATTTAAAGGCTAAACTAAGCGAGGCGCTTTAGCATTTTATATGCGGCTATTGCTCGGCAATCTCTACAATGTCATTAATTTGTACGCCCGGTAAAGGTTGATCATTAATACTGACGGCAATAGCGCTGTGCTGATAAAGCTGCTCAATTCGTATACGATTAAGTGTAGTGATGGTATGCGGCATAGTGTTGCCTTGTGCGTCAGTTAAATAATTATGATGGGCAATACTCAGTTGTTGGCCTTTTTCTAAGCCATGAGCCTTACCTAAATTAATCACTAGTTTATTGTTTTCCATATGCATTATTTTACCTTGAGTAGGTAGGCAGGCCATGGCAGCTTGCAGGTCGTAACTTAAGGTTTGGTTTATATCACTAATGCTTTGGCCAAAAGGTGATTGCCAAAACCGATTACTATTTACATCAATAATGGCTGTTTTTTCAAATGGCCAAATTGCTTGGCTTTGATAGCTGTTTTGCCATAACGGCTCATAAGTGGTGCCATTAAATAAGCTAAACTCTATTTGGTAGTGGCGCTGATAGCTTTCATCTTGCCAAAACGCATAGTCGCTATTGAGTTTATCGCTGGTAGATAAACTGGTTATTTGACTTAACAGCACATATTGCGCGTTGCTGCGTGATGAAATTTCTTCTAACTGGCTGTTTGAATAGTCATGCTGTTGATTAAAGTAGGTATCAACCTTTATAGCTTTGTTGAAATAGGCAACGGGTATTGCACTCATTTTTGATTTTTGCAACGAGGTATAAATGTTTTTACTGACTGCTTTGTTAATGTCAAATATTTGACCCATTCTCGCTTGATCACGATTTGTTAGTTGGCTTTGCGTGACAGCTATAAACTTATTAAAGTTACTTTGTGGACATTGCTCTGTTTGCGCAAAGATATCTAAGCGTAAGGTAATTGCAAACTCATCACTACTGCGGTTTTCGCTAACGAGCTCTATTTTTTGAATTTCGCCTTGGCTACTAATTTTTAGCTGATCTTGGGTTAAAACACCATCAACAAGGGTTTGCACCGAGCTCACCCGCGCACCAGAGAATACAAGGGCTTGGGTAATCGCATCTTTTATTGCAGCGGCCTTTGCACCGGGAATGTCGCTATTTTGAATAACCGCATGGCCTGTAGACTCATACCACTGAGCGTGGGTAAAAGGTGAAAACGTTAATACCGCAGTGGTGCTTAATCCTGCCAATACTGCTTTTAAAAACGATTTCATACTCTTACTCCAATTAAACGTTAGCGTTAATGAATCTCAGCAAGTAATGTACCACTATTATTTGTTGTTACAGAATATAGGTATCACTGGCATTAAACGTGCATAACTGAGTTTAATTAGTTTTTAAAGGCCCTGTATGATGCGAGTAATGCCATTAATGATCACATTAGGCTGCTTAACGTTAAGCGGTTGTAGCAATATATTTGATAAGCACGTTGAATATAAATATGTTGAGCCAAATAATTACCCTGTATTAAAAGCAATAGGGTACGCGCCCATTAGTTTGCAGTCGGGAAGTAATGACACTCAAAAACAACTTATGGCGATTAAGGCTTCAAAGCTAGAAGCATACCGCGAACTAACAGAGCAAGTATACGGGCAAAAAATTACCGCAGGTACAACCGTTGCAGGCTCTGTTGCCCAAGATGATTATTTACAAAGCAAGGTACAAGGTATTATTAAAGGCGCACAAATTATAAAAACATATGCCGTAAATGATATGTATATAACTGAGCTTGAACTTAATATGAAACGCGTTCACGACTTGTACATAGGTGAGATAAAGCCACGTGAAGTGAAAAAAGTGACTTATTACTGAGCGACAAATTATTACCCATAAAAAAACGCTTAAACGAATTATCGTTTAGGCGTTTTTTTATGGGTATTCTTTTTTAGCAGTTTCGCCGTAAACCCTCGCCCGATCTGAGGGCGGGGATATAAGGCGTAAAGTTCGAAGAACTTTAATCTGGTGTTGATTGGCTATCAACATAAGCTCGAAGCGTTTCAATCGTTGCTCCACCC
>NZ_JALNTK010000008.1:0-145040 GCF_023161865.1 Pseudoalteromonas sp. 2CM36K | reverse complement strand
GACGTAACAGGTGACGTACAGTTACCAGAAGGCGTAGAAATGGTAATGCCTGGTGATAACGTTAAGATGACAGTAACACTAATCGCGCCAATCGCGATGGACGAAGGTCTTCGTTTCGCTATCCGTGAAGGTGGCCGTACTGTAGGTGCTGGTGTTGTAGCAACTATCGTAGAGTAATAATTAACGTTTAAGTTAATTGTTAGAAAAAGGTCACTTAGGTGGCCTTTTTTAATGGCTGCGATTTACATCATGTGAAGGTGGCGCAGTTACCTTAGGCGTAGGTGCTTTGTAGCAACTATCGTAGAGTAATAATTAGCCTAGCTGATTAATACGAAAAAAACCGAGCTTAGCCTCGGGTTTTTTAATGCCTGCAATAAAATAAAGGTTTCAGGTGCAAGGTGTTAGGTAAAGCAGCTCGGTGTTAATTTTAACACTGTCACTTGGGTTGAGTTTTATCGAACTTAGAGGGTAAAGCATGAAGGTTCTGCAATTACCTTGGGCATCGGTGCTTTGTAGCAACGATCGTTGAGTTCTCAATTACTGTAATGCTGCAGGTTTCAGGTTTTAGTGAGTGAAGTTTGGCGTTCCTGTTGTTGTCGTAACGAAGTTTAAAGCAGCATTGATATCGCTGCTTAAAAAATTAACGAAACTATTTTAAGGCTTGTTTATCGTTATTTAAGTTGGAACGTTGTTATAATAGGTAATAATTAAATAGTCAGTAGCGCAGAGAGTCCAATGGAACTTCAACAAGATAGCAATTTAACCCTTCCTTTATTTATTCTAGATGAAACACTAAGTACCCGTGACTTAGCGCAGCCTGACTTGGAAATTTCAGTTATTTTAAGTGATGAGCTACTTACTCAACTATGCCAGAACCCCAGTGCTGACAGTAGTATAGGCATTAGCATTGCAGACTATGAGTTGAATATCATCAATTCAAGCTTTGCTACCGTAGCGCATAGCGAGCATGATGCTCAATTAACCATAACACAGGGGCCTCTATTAAGCGCTGTGGTGACTACTGTTGAAAACCTAACATTCGTATCACCGCAAATCGATATGATGCCTACGTTCGATTTAGGTGATGAGACAGAATAATGAAAAAAAATATTATAGGTACTTTTGTACTGATTATCTTAAGTGGTTGTGCTTACTTAGGTAATGCACATTACAATAAATTATTCGGTCCTGAGCAAACACAAGATCGTATGGTTGCTCATAATAGCGGTGCTGGGGCTGAGTTTTTACAGCAAGTAAAGCCTGTACTCGATAACCGCTGCGTGGTTTGTCATGGCTGTTATGATGCGCCTTGCCAATTAAAACTCTCCTCTCCTGAAGGTATCGACAGAGGTCTCAGTAAAGAGCTGGTTTACGATGGTACTCGGTTGTTAGCCTCAACGCCGAGCCGATTATTATTTGATGCAACCACGACTGAGCAATGGCGAGATAAAGAATTTAGCCCGGTATTAAACGAGCGAGCACAAACTGAAGAAGCCAATTTAGCGGGTAGTGTGTTATTTAATACGCTGGTATTAAAGCAAAGTTCACCCTTGCCAGAAGATGAAGTATTAGATGAACGTTTTGATTTTTCGCTTAGCCGCAACCAAAGTTGTGCGACGATGGGTGAGTTTGACCAATTAGCGGATGAGCAACCGCATGCAGGTATGCCTTATGGCTTGCCTGGAGTGACTACTGCTGAATTTCAGCACTTACAAAACTGGATCAAAAAAGGCGGTAAAATGGCGCACATCAAGCCGCCATCAGCTGCTGAGCTTGCGCAAGTAAAAAACTGGGAAGCATTTTTAAATCAAGATGGTTTGAAGTACCAATTATCAGCGCGCTATATTTATGAGCATTGGTTTTTAGCACACATCTACTTTAGTGATGCACAATCACCTAACTTTTTTAAGTTGGTACGCTCAAGTACTCCCCCTGGTGAAGACATTAAATTAATAAGTTCTCGTCGCCCTTACGATAACCCAAACGTTGAGCGTGTTTATTATCGACTGCTTCACGACCGTTCTACTATTTTGTCAAAAACGCATTTACCGCTTAAACTTAATGATGAAAAGTTGGCACGTATTTACCAGCAATTTATTGCGCCAAATTACACTGTATCTAGTTTACCAAGCTATGAGCCTACCCTTGCATCAAACCCGTTTAAAACGTTTGAAGCACTGCCTATAGATGCAAAATATCAATTTATGCTCGATGAAGCTGAGCTAATTATTATGGGCTTTATTAAAGGCCCTGTTTGTCGTGGTCAAATAGCACTCAATGTGATTAATGATCATTTTTGGGTGGCGTTTGCTGATCCTAAAAAGGTAGCGACTCCGGCGGTAGGTAAAATGCTGGTACAACATGAGGATGCATTAGAGTTGCCCGCAGCAGAGGAAAGTAATGCGTTACCGATTTCTAATTGGGTAAAATACTCGGTTCGCGAAAAACGTTACTTAAAAGCCAAGGTAGAGCTTGCTAATAATCTGTTCAAAAACGGCGAGCATTTAACCACTGAATTATTGTGGAAAGGGGATGGGCACAATCAAAATGCGGCACTGACTATTTTTCGACACTTTGATAGTGCAACTGTAGTTAAAGGCTTTATTGGCCAACAACCTAAAACTATGTGGGTGCTTGATTACGCGCTGTTTGAGCGTATTCATTACTTGTTAGTTGCGGGCTTTGATGTGTATGGCAATATTGGCCATCAATTAATAACGCGCTTATACATGGACTTTTTACGTTTAGAGGGTGAGCACAACTTTTTAGCTTTGTTACCTGAAACTCAGCGAGAGACAATTAAACAGAGTTGGTATCGAAAATCACCACCTAGTTTGTCGACCTTTTTTGAAAACAATCGTGAGTTTAGTCAACCCAGCGGTATTGACTATCAAACAGATGAACCGCAATCAGAGCTATATGGCTTAATTAAAGAGGCATTAGAGCCCGTTTTAAGTCCTCGTTATGACTATAAAAAAGTACCCGCACCATTAAGTGCGATTAATACCATGCCTGTTAAAGCAGTTAACTTACTGCCACAGCTATCTTATGTGCTAGTGAAAGAGCAGGATAGCCACACAGGCTATACGATTATTCACCATAACGCGCACTATAATATTTCGAGCCTACTAAACGAAGATGGACAGCGCGCCTATGAAGAAGATACGGTGACAATAGTTCCGGGTTTTATTGGTGATTACCCTTCTGCAATTTGGTATTTAAATAACGCCCAACAGGTTTCGGCCTTTGCAGAACAGTTACCGCTAATGCAAGTGGAAGCTGATTATCGCGCTTTAAAGTCTAAGTTTGCGATTCGTCGAACTCACCCGCAATTTTGGCAATACAGCGATATTTTACATCAGGTTGCCCGCCAGTACCGAGGGGTTGAATTTGGCATGTTTGATTATAATCGACTAGAAAATCGTTAGGTACACGCTAAACGGTTACAAGAGCCCAGCTTAACTAGCTGGGTTTTTTGTATTTAATAATTTAGTAATTAGTTTGCTAAGCTTAGGCTACAATTAAAACAAAAAAGTAACCTAGTTTAGGTTCAACATTGTTAAGAGTATTCGCAAACGTTACCGTTGGGCTTTAGTTGCTATTGCCTTGCTGGTCAGCGTATCTGCATTACTGATGCAATACTTCTTTTCAGTGCAAAAATACGATGCAAAAATTATCAATATAGCTGGCAAGCAACGTATGCTTTCGCAAAAAATAGCTTGGCATAGCAATGCATTAATTAATCAAACTGATAATCACGCACAACATCTTCAATCGTTAAAACACTCCCTTGAGTTATTTGAACAAGCCCATGAATATTTACTCACTAAAGATGAGCAAGGTAACGCAGTTTATCTAAATACATCTTTATTTGATTTATATTATGCCTCCCCAAGCAACTTAGATGCAGAAGTGTTGGCCTTTATAACGCAAGCTAAAATTTGATTTCTCAAAAGGAGCCTATTAATTTGGCTTCGTATTCTGTGGGCGAAGTTGAAGCATTACTTAAAAAATTAGACACTGCGGTGAGCTTATTTGAGCAACAAGCGGTAAAAAAGGTTGATTGGATCTCTAGTATTGAACTGCTTTGTTGGTTTTTTACTCTGGCATTATTGTTTTTAGAACTTAGATTTGTGTTTATGCCGATGGAAAAACGAGTTCTGCAGACCTTACAAAAGTATCAACAACAAAAAGAGTTTGCAGAGCAGGGAAGTAATAACAAAGAGCACTTTATTGCACGAGCCAGTCATGAATTTAGAACTCCATTACAGGGGTCGATTGATGAGCTAAAAATTCCCACTTCACAGCAGGATATACAACGCCAAGCTCGGTATTGCTCGGCGAGGTTGTTGGCGATGTTAGATGAATTACAAGATTTACAAGCGCTGAGTTTAAATCGTTGGTCGTTAAACTCGACCTCTGACAACTTACTAACCACCATAAATAAAGTGTTAGTTGTGTATGAATATGGTTGTACTGAAAAAGGCTTAAACCTACTCAGCGAATTAGCAGCGAGCTTAGACTGCGCGGTAATTGTAGATCATGCGCGCTTACAACAAATAGTTAATGAGCTACTCAGTAATGCATTAAAGTTTACAGAGCAAGGAGAGGTGAAAGTCATCGCTGCGCTCAACAATAACCAACTATCGTTGAGCGTCGAGGATACCGGCTGTGGCTTTGATCACCTTACCGAGCAATTAGAATTAGACAGCACTGAGCAATGTAACCATTTTCAAGGACTCAGAACAGGCTTGCCCGTGTACAATATATTGTTAAGGCCTTAAAGGGTGAAATTCGTTTTGAAAATAATCATCAGCAAGGGGTATCTGTATTTTTAACATTACCATTAGAGATGGATACTACTTTAAGCAAGTCATCGTCAATTCCTGATAACTTACATTGTTTAGTCGTTGAAGATAACCCACTTAATATGCTGGTACTCACTAGCTATTAACCGCATTGAACATACACGCAGAATGCGCTGAGAATGGCAGAATAGCGTGTGAAATGGTCGCCAAAAAATCTTATGACGTCATCTTTATGGATTTAAATATGCCGGTTATGGATGGGTTTGAAGCTACTAAAATCTTGCATGATAACGATAAAACACTGCCGATTATTGTGGTTACCGCAAACACCTCTGATAGTGATCTTGCTCGCGCAAAAGCTTGTGGAGCAATAGGTCATATTCATAAACCCATAGATCAGCAAAGCATAATCGCGGCGCTAAACAATGCTTTTCTACCTGAGGTTGATTAAATCTCACTTGCCTAATTATTCCTTATTACGTTAATTTGAGTTTTTAAGCTCTGTTTTGGGATCTAATGTGCGCTCAATTTTACTACAGCAATTTAGTGGTTATTTATCTACCGATGACAGTGCTCGGTATTGTATCGACGATTTAACTTGGCAAGTAAAGCAGGCTGAACATTGGGTATTACTCGGGGGGAATGGCGCTGGAAAATCAGCACTCGCAGCAGCGTTAATTGGTGAAGCAAAACAACAAAGCGGGCAACGTCATAGTACCTTTAACAAGCTACAATTAGTGTCAAGTGATCTACAAAAGCAGTTACTTAACACGCATCGTAAAAGTGAAAAGCCACAAAAAGTAACGGACATGCTCTTTGCTGAGCCTGAAATAAATAGCGATTTATGCCAACAGTTAATCACCGCTTTTAATTTTGATGCCTTACTTAATCGTGATTTTACTGATTTATCTACTGGCGAAACGCGTAAATTATTATTAATTAAAGCGCTATCTGCTAACTGTGATTTAGTTGTGCTTGATGAACCATTTGATGGCTTAGACTCTGAATCGGTTGGGCAGCTAAACCATCTATTACAGCAGTTGAGCGCACAAACCTGCTTTGTGTTTGTGCTAAACCGTGTTGACGAAATTCCAGCGTTTGTTGATCACTTTGCTTATGTGAGCAATGGTCGTTTACAACATAGCTTGGCAAAACCGTGTGCAGCAAAACGAGCGGATTTATTCAAATTACTTCATTTAGAGCATACATCATTAAGTATTCCCGATGCGCCTGAATGCTGTTTTAAATCAGCGACAAACACGCCACTCGTTAAGCTCACTAATGCCCATGTGCGTTACAGCGAACAAACAATTTTCGAAAATTTAAACTGGACGATTAACCAATATCAGCACTGGCAACTCACCGGGAAAAATGGCTCAGGTAAAACCTGTTTATTAAATTTAATTACTGGTGATAACCCTCAGTGCTATAACAATGAGATTGAAGTGTTTGGTTTTAAGCGTGGCACAGGGGAGAGTATTTGGGATATAAAACAGCACATTGGTTATATTTCAAATACGCTACATTTGCAGTATCGAGTGAGTATTTCGGCGCTTAATACTATTATTTCAGGGTTTTTCGATAGCATAGGTTTATATCAACAAGTCAGTGAGTTACAAACGCGTTTAGCTAAAGAGTGGTTGGCACTAATAGGGTTAAGTGACAAAGCAAATAGCGCTTTTACCCAGCTATCGTATGGCGATCAGCGACTATTACTGATTGTGCGCGCAATGGTTAAACATCCTGCTTTGCTTATTTTAGATGAGCCATGTTTAGGGCTTGATGAGGCAAATCGTCAACGCGTTTTACTGCTGATAGAAAAGGTGTGTGCTGCAAAAACGAGTACCGTTATTTATGTAAACCATCATGCAGCAGATACCATTAAAGGGATTGAACACACCTTAAAAATGGAAGATTTTAAACCGGCTCACTATGGGCAACAAGCTGCTCATAGTGAGACGCTTATATAAGCTTGTTTATAACTGAGTAATCTTAAACCCTTGGTCGCGAAGTTGTTTAATTAAACCATGCTGCTCAACTAAGTGCAGAGCACCTACCGCAATAAACACCTTACCTTGTTCAAGTTTAGGCGTGAGCTGAGTGACCCAATTATTATTGCGCTCAATCAGCATCACTTGCTCGCTTTGTTGACCGTATTGGCTGTCATCAAAACTGGTGTGGTAATAGCTGGTTAGGGTTTGCATATCGCCCTTTTTCCATGCATCCACTAGGGTGATAAAGTAGGTATTAATATCGCTTAGTTGCTCAAAAGTTTCTGCCATCATGGCATTGCTTAATGACTCTAAGCCATTAAACATCTGTAGTTGTTGCTCTATGGTTTCAAGCTCCGCAATGTTAATACTGTGCTTTTGCGCGTACTCGAGTATTTGCTTATCGATACCGTTTTTATCTGAATAGCCCGCGTTTTGAAACTCAATTTGCATCATGGTCAACATAACAGCCCAAGGTTTAAAACTATTGAACATGGCAATATCAATCGATTTTTTAGCAAAGTAGTTTTTGAGGAGTTGATAATTTTTTTCTGAAAGCTCGCTCTGCAGTGTGCGCCCGTTAGTAAGCAACATAAACGGCATAGAACGTTGCTGCATTTGTAATGGTGATAGTTTACTAATATCTACTTCAACAACAACTTGATTACTGTTATCCAGTGCGTGAGTGACTTTTTGTGGTAGCCCTTTCATGCTGGCATCGCCCACATGCACGGTGCCAAATAAATACGAGCTAGCGCCTTGTTTTTCTATTTTGAATAGAGCCGGTGCTGCATAGCCATTGACGCTAAAGGCTAAAAGTAATAACACCATAAATAACTGACTAATACGTAATGACACGTTCATAAATTCCTATCCAAGTTTAAGTTGTTTTATAAATACTAACTTAGTTTACTTTATAGGTAACGTAAAAATGCCTGATTAATCAATCAGGCATTTTTCGGTGTTATTGATACCAATTATTGCTGTAGGCCATGTTGCCATAATTAGCCAGCGCACGAGCTTGTTTGATGAGTGCGCTATCGTTATGCTTGGGGTGTAATTGCTTATTTTTATAAATATAGGTGGTTGCCGGTTTATCTGGCTGCAAAATAACAACTTTATCGTTTTGCATGTAAGCAAAGTTTTTATCGTACTGCATCATTGCACGCTGCTTGTTTTTGGCCACAGGGCGAGTGAGATCATGACCAATCATTGGGTGTTCACCGCTGGCGCCAATAAGCGACAGTAAGGTGGTAGGTATATCCAGCTGACTGGCTAATTGATGATCGCGTTTGGGTTTAATACCGTTTCCAAAAATAACCGCAGGAATTCTAAAGTGATCAATAGGTACAAGGCTGGAACCAGACACGCGTGAGTCGTGATCAGCAATCACTATAAACACAGTATCGTCCCAGTAGGATGATTTTTTCGCCTTTTCAATGAATGTGCCAAGGGCATAATCTGCATATTTAGCTGCGTTATTACGGCTTTGCTTTGGTTGCTCAAACAGGGCTATTTTACCGTCCGGAAATTCATAAGGGCTATGATTAGAACTACTAAAAATCAGACTAAAAAATGGCTTTTGCTGTTGGTGTAATTTATTCAGCTCTTTATCTGCTTGAGTGAATAAATCTTCGTCAGATGCGCCCCATGAACCATTAAAGTTAATGTTATCGAAGCTTTCACTATCAACAATATCACTAAAGCCGTTACCCAAAAAGAAGCTGCGCATGTTGTCAAAGTGACTTTCTCCACCATAAATAAACTGAGTATGGTAGTCCTGCTTTGCTAAAAAACTAGCCAAGGTAAAAAAGTCACGTTGTGATTTATCGAGTTTTACAACCGCGCGTGAGGGAGTCGGTGTAAAACCGGTTATAACTGCTTCAATACCGCGTACAGAGCGAGTGCCGGTAGCGTATAAGTTATCAAATCCCCAGCCCTGTTGATAAAGTGTATCTATATTAGGCGTTAAGGGTAAGCCATCTAAGGTACCTACATAACGAGCGCCCAAGCTTTCTTGCAGAATAATAACCAGGTTTTTCTTTTTACCTTGGTAGCTTGCCTGATGAAAAGTGCGGGTAGGGGCATTTGGATTATTAAATATTGCTTGAGGATTTTGCATGGTACTGCGTACTGTGGCGAGTAACTCCTCTTGAGGGACCTTGCCATAATATGCCTGACTTGATTGCTCATTGGAGAGCTGTTTTAACGCAAATGCTACGCTATATGATGAATTAAGCGTGAGGTCATTCAGCAAGTGGTCGGTCGAAAATGCCACCATAGCGGGGTTTAATGGACGATGGCCTAATGAATTTCGAGCGCCTAACAGTGTTAGGCTACATATAATAACAGCTAACAGTGATAGTTTTATTGCCCCTAGGGACGAGCGGTTTTGCCATTGCTGAGTAAGAATTTTGTTAGCAAATTTAATGGTGAAAACGAGCGCTAAAACAGCGAAGAGGACTTCGAGTTTGTAACCTGAAAAAATCATTTTAGAGACTTCTTTAGGATATATAAGGTATTCAATAAATAGGCGATTAGGGCGTAAGTCGTACTCGTTAATAAACGTGGGTGTAATAACCTCAAAAAACACTAACATTGCAGCCATTATTACTAAATACCACTTTACGACTCCTCGAATATAAGCAGTTAATTTGAGAGCGTGTGCTGCAAGTGTTAGTAACAAAGCGGGGGTTATGATGTAGCATAATGTTGCTATATCAACACGTAAACCGCCTACAAAAACAAAGTGCCAGGCGCCTTCGGTAAATACACGGCCACTTTGCCACAAACTTAAACCTAATCGCGCAAAAGTTAGCAAGCATAGGAGTGCGAAAAAAAATACCGCTAAAACCCACAATGGCCCCAATACTTTTTTAGTGCTACTGATTAAGTCCATAGCACAGACCACCAAACTAAAATAGCAATAAGCATGGCGATAAAGACACTGGCGGATGCAATATCTTTAGCTAGGCCTGATAGTTCATGATATTCGCTACCGATGCGATCAACCACCACTTCGACTGCGGTATTGACCAACTCAGCAAATAACACAAACAATAAGCTGGCAATCAAGATTAATTTGCTACTTAAAGTAATTTCTTGCAAGCAGGCAAATACGCCTAGCAAACTAAATAAAACCAACTCTTGCTGAAAAGCAGCCTCAAATCGGCTCATCCATTTTAGGCCGTTAAATGTATGGCTTAAGGTAAAAATTAGGCGCATTAGGCCTTGGCGTTTTATAACGGTTCTATTATTCATATTTTAGTTTCGCTATGGTTAATCGTTTGACATGACGCGAGTAAATCTTCAGAGGTTTGGTAGGTTTTACTCGCAACACCGGTTAAGCTTAAAAGGGTATGAAAAATAGTGTCGTGTGATTGTGCTAAAGTGCTATTTAAGTTGTTTAGACACTTGGCTGTAATGCGCTGATTATGCTCATCAGCCCAGATGTAAAGAGGCACATGGGTTTGAGCTGTTGGTGCAAATGCATAGGGAAAGCCATGTAAGTATGCGCCATTTTCACCGAGCGACTCGCCATGGTCAGACACATACAGTAATTGCTTATCAATATTAGCTGGCAGTGCCTTTAACTGTTCAATAACTTGAGCGTTGATAAAATCACTATAAGCAATTGTATTATCGTAGGTGTTAACCAGTTCTTCAGCGCTACAGTTTTGAATATCGCTGCGGTCGCAGGTTGGACTAAACTGTTTAAATTTTTCAGGGTAGCGCTTAAAGTAAGTAGGGCCATGTGAACCCATCATATGCAGCACTATAACCGTATTAGCCTGACTCAAATTGGCAAGCTTGTGCTTTAAAGGGGCTAGTAACGCTTCATCAAAACAGTATTTACCATCACATAGTTCAAATGCTTTGGTATCAATATTAATGGTAGGTACGCGTGTGCAGACGTTTTTACAGCCACTGTTATTATCAACCCACAAGACATCTGCGCCTGCTTGTTGTATCAAATCAATTACGTTTTGCTGGTTATCACTGTCTAAACGAGAAAAATTGGCATGAGTTTGCAGTGAAAACATACATGGTACTGACACTGCTGTGGCCGTGCCACACGACGATACGTTATCGAAATAAGTGACATTATGTTTTTGCGTGTATTGGTTGGTATTACGCTCATAGCCTTGGTAGGCAAAATTTTCAGCTCGAGCGGTTTCACCTACCACGATGACAGTAACTCGTGTTGTACTTGGCGATGCTAAAGTTGGCGTGGTATCAATATTTTTAAATTCAATATCGCTATAAAGTAACTGGTCACGGGCGTATTTGTAGCCACTAGAGAGATATTGAAATGGAATAATTTCTTTTTTAAGAATACGGTTATTACGACCCGTTGCCGCGTAATCGGCGTAAAAGTTAACGACCACTAATGCAATCAGTGCAAAGCTTGCTAAAAGCAGTTTAAGACGACTAATAACTTCTTTGTATGGGCGGGCGCAGTTTATTTTTATTCTACTCAAAATAAAGACAGGTAATGCGGCAAAAAGCAGTAAAAAGCCAACGAGTTGCAGGTTTAAATAGCTTAACGCTTCACTAGAGTCAGTTTCGACGGTGTTTTGTATCATGGAATAATCAAACACCACACCATAGTTCAATGAGCCATATAACGCCGCACTCGAGAGCACTAGCAGCAAGTAGTTAATGGGTTTTAGTATTCCCCGAATAGAAACCACTGAAAAGAATATGATTAACAAACAAATCAGTAGTAACGGCACAGAAAACAAAAATAGCCATGAAAATGTGTGCAACGAGGTAATAGCGCTAAACGCACCATGCATAAATGGAATATTAATAACTAAGCCGTAATAACAAGCCATAAAAATAATGAATGCATTAGCACTGCAATTAAAATAAAAACGTTTTTTAGTATTTTCTTGCGGTTGCTTACTGAGTTTGAAAGTTAAGTTCATAACACGCCTCTTTTTCGTGAACGTTGTTATGCTAGGCTGCCAGGCTTAAGAAACTCTTAAGAAATCGATTTATTTTAATTTTGTTAGATAAAAATGAGGTGGCTTACTAAAAATTAATCAAACCAGAATTCAGTGTTATAAGAATAGTGAATTTCCTGAGTTGAAATGAAAGGATAAAAAATCTATTTAACCTCGCTTAATTGAATTTTAAAACCTGAGTAAGTGTATTTTTATAATTATTTTGAATTGAATTTGGTGTTGACTTACCGCCCTGAGCGCGGTACTAATATAAAAAGACAGCGAAACAAGATGTTCGCAGTGACTAAATCTTAAATGGTACTGAATTTTATGCTTAAAAATGCACTTAACCTAGTCCTGATTATTATCGTGGTGATTATTCCCGCGAGGGCTTCGTAGTGCTTTAAAAAACTTAAGCATTGAAAAGCCCTCCGCACTTAACCGTCCGGGGGGCTTTTTAGTTTTAGAGTTAAATTTTTAATGGGTTGTCAAACAGGAATGAGGATTTACTAATGACAGGCGCAGAACTAACAATAGATTTACTCGCCAAACACGGCGTAGATGAAGTATTTGGCTACCCAGGTGGTGCTATTATGCCCATTTACGATGCCTTGTATGGTGCGCCTGTAAAACATTATCTTACTCGTCATGAGCAAGGTGCAGGGTTTGCCGCCGTGGGCTATGCACGCAGTACTGGTCGTTTAGGTGTGTGCTTGGCAACATCAGGCCCTGGAGCTACTAATTTAATTACCGCATTGGCAGATGCCATGATGGACTCAGTGCCTTTACTTGCTATTACAGGGCAAGTACCTACCGCCGCAATAGGCTCCGACGCCTTTCAGGAAATTGACGTGCTTGGCATGTCGCTTTCATGTACTAAACACAGTTACATGGTTGAGCGAGCAGAAGATTTAGCCGAAATATTACAAGAAGCGATGCATTTAGCACAAAGCGGCCGTCCTGGCCCCGTTTTAGTTGATATCCCCAAAGACATTCAAATGGCGCAGGTGCCTTTTAAACCTTGGTTAGCGGCAGATGAATACTTACCGCAACTTGATTTAAACCAAGTTGCTATCGCCAATCAATTACTCAGTGAAGCCAAGCAACCCGTAGCGTATATTGGTGGGGGCGTTCATGCCGCTGATGCGCAAGCGCAGTTAATGCAATTTTTAAATAAAACGCAAATGCCTGCGGTTTCAACCCTTAAAGCATTGGGCAGTGTATTACCTGATTACGAATATGATTTAGGGATGCTAGGTATGCATGGCGGTCAAGCGGCTAATTTAGCCGTGCAAGAATGTGATGTATTAGTGTGTATTGGCGCTCGCTTTGATGACCGTGTAACAGGCAATTTAGCTAAGTTTGCTGCAAAAGCAAACGTAATTCATTTAGACATAGATGCAGCCGAGGTCGGTAAACGTAAACCCGCAAAAGCGTCATTAATTGCAGATTTAAAAACTTCACTTCCCGCCCTTGAATGCGTGGTTACACCAAAAGCGTGGTGCGATCATAATAAACAAATGATGGTTAAGCATGCATGGCGTTACGACTATCCTGGCGAAAAAGTATTTGCCCCTTATTTACTTAATCAACTAAGCCAGCGTATGCCAAGCACCAGTGTTGTTTGCTGCGATGTTGGCCAGCACCAAATGTGGGTAGCTCAGCACATGAAGTTTAGCCACCCTTGCAACCATTTGAGCAGTGGTGGTGCAGGCACTATGGGATTTGGTTTACCCGCGGCTATAGGTGCACAGATAGCGCGTAAAGATGACTTTGTCATCACCGTTTCAGGTGATGGTTCAATCATGATGAACATTCAAGAGCTTGCCACTATTCGCCGTAATAATTTACCAGTAAAAATACTGATACTTGATAACCAGCGTTTAGGCATGGTGCGCCAATGGCAGGAGTTATTTTTTGAAGGGCGCTATAGCGAAACTAACTTGTCAGATAACCCTGACTTTGTACAGCTAGCGGCTGTTTTTGGTATTCCTGGGCAAACGATTACCCATGCCAACCAAGTGGATGATGCAATTACAGCCTTATTAAATAGCGATGGGCCTTACATTGTTCATGCTTGTATCGATGATAAAGAAAACGTATGGCCACTTGTTCCACCTGGGGCTGCTAACGATGAAATGATGACGGAGAAAGCACAATGAAACACAACTTAACAATTGCCTTAAAAAGTCAAAGTGTCGCAATCGAGCGCTTTTTACGTGTCGTACGTCATCGTGGTTTTGACTTGACTCACTTACAGCTCAATATGGACGATGGTCAATATAATATGGCCATGACGGTTGATAGCGATAAACCAATTTATTTGCTTACCAGCCAGTTAAATAAATTGATTGATGTGAAACATGTCACGCTACAAAGCTTACAGCAACAGGCTGTATAAAATAAATTTAACGAATTTTACGAATAACCGGTTATTTGGTTATTCATCAATTTTTAGAATGAGGAATGCCCGCATTAACTGCGGCAAACACTGAGGTAACTATGGCTAAATTAAGAAGTGCAACCACCACTGAAGGGCGTAAACGCGCAGGCGCAAGAGCATTATGGCGTGCAACAGGCATGACTGATACCGACTTTGGTAAGCCAATTATTGCTGTTGTGAACTCATTTACGCAATTTGTTCCGGGGCACGTGCATCTTAATCAGCTTAGTGAACTGATGGCTGAAACCATTACTCAGGCCGGTGGTGTACCAAAAGAATTTAATACCATTGCTATCGATGACGGTATTGCCATGGGTCACGGCGGTATGCTTTATTCACTGCCATCGCGCGATTTAATTGCCGACTCGGTAGAGTACATGGTGAACGGCCATTGTGCCGATGCGATGATTTGTATTTCTAACTGCGATAAAATCACCCCTGGGATGATGTTAGCTGCGCTGCGTTTAAATATACCGGTTATTTTTGTATCGGGTGGCCCTATGGAAGCGGGTAAAACTAAATTAGCCAATATCGATATTAAACTCGATTTAGTAGATGCCATGGTTAAAGGTGCCGATGAATCGGTAAGTGATGCCGACTCAGAGCAAGTTGAACGCTCTGCATGTCCTACCTGTGGCTCGTGTTCAGGGATGTTTACTGCCAACTCAATGAACTGTTTATTAGAAGCAATAGGCCTTGCGCTACCTGGTAACGGTACCACGCTTGCAACTCACAAAGACCGTAAGCAATTGTATGTCGAAGCAGGTGCTCGCATCGTTGATTTATGCCGCGAGTACTACCAAAAAGATAACCAAGACGTACTGCCTCGTGCCATCGCTAATAAAACCGCATTTATGAACTCTATGGTGGTTGATATTGCCATGGGCGGCTCATCAAATACGGTATTACATTTACTCGCAGCGGCACAAGAAGCCGGTGTAGATTTTGATATGTCACACATTGATGAGCTTTCACGTAAAACGCCATTTTTATGTAAAGTCGCGCCAGCTACCGCGCAATACCACATTGAAGACGTACACCGCGCTGGTGGCATGATGGCCATAGTACGCGAGCTTGGTAAAGCCGGCTTGGTTGATTTATCGGTTAATCATGTTGCCGGCATGACCATGGGTGAGTTGGTAAAAAAATGGGATGCAACAGATCCTAATAACGAAGCGGCGCGAAAGTTTTACCGCGCGGGTCCGGCAGGCATTCGTACCACCAAAGCAATGAGCCAAGATTGTCGTTGGGATGAGGGTGATAACGACCGTGAAAACGGTTGTATTCGCAGTGTTGAACATGCATTTCGTCAAGATGGCGGCCTTGCCGTGCTTTCAGGTAATTTAGCAATAGATGGCTGTATCGTTAAAAGTGCCGGCGTTGTCGATGAAATGCTGCATTTTGAAGGTACTGCTGTTGTTTATGAGTCTCAAGATGACTCTGTAGAAGGGATTTTAAATGGTGAAGTAAAAGCCGGCGATGTAGTTATAATTCGCTATGAAGGACCTAAAGGCGGCCCAGGCATGCAAGAAATGCTATACCCAACCAGCTACTTAAAATCAAAAGGCTTGGCTGAAAAATGTGCCTTGATCACCGATGGTCGCTTCTCGGGTGGTACGTCAGGTTTATCAATTGGCCATGTGTCTCCCGAGGCAGCCAGCGGTGGCGCGATAGCTTATGTTGAAAATGGCGATAAAATTATCATCGATATTGCCACTCGAGAAATCACTTTAGCATTAAGCGATGAGGAACTCGAAGCTCGCAGGCAAAAACAATTGGCTCGTGGTAAACAAGCGTATAAGCCGCTTAACCGCGATCGCTATGTCTCATCTGCGCTTAAAGCGTATGCGCTACTTGCAACCAGTGCCGATAAAGGTGCGGTTCGCGATTTAGCCAAACTGGAGGAGCTTAGTTAGGTATGGTTTCTCAAGAACTCGATTATTTTCGCGCGATTATCCAAGCCAATATGGAGCCTTTAGCTAAGGTGACTGAGGTGAGTGAAATGGCCGAATTGAGTGCACGATTAGGTAATCATGTTTGGTTAAAGCGTGAAGATCAGCAACCGGTGTACTCGTTTAAATTACGTGGTGCTTTTAATAAATTAAATAAGCTGCCAAAGGGCTCGGTTGTGATCACCGCATCGGCAGGTAACCATGCTCAAGGGGTGGCGCTGAGTGCTTCACACCTAGGGCATAAAGCCACTATTGTCATGCCCGTAACCACGCCTGAAATTAAGGTTAATGCGGTAAGAGCATTGGGCGGGGAAGTCGTGTTACATGGTCATCAGTTTGATGCCGCAAAGGCGTATGCGCTTGAATTAACTGAGCAGCGAAACGGCGTATTTGTCCCTCCATTTGATGACCCCGATGTCATTATTGGTCAAGGCACAGTTGCCCGTGAACTAATGCAACAGCTGAACGACTTAGACGTGGTATTTATTCCTGTTGGCGGCGGCGGATTGCTGGCGGGTATGGCGGTATACATTAAATCGCTGCGCCCAGATATCAAAGTGATTGGAGTCGAGGCTAATGAAAGTGCTTGTTTAAAAGCTGCCATGGAAGCGGGAGAGCCTGTAGAGCTAGAAAGAGTAGGAAGCTTTGCCGATGGTGTTGCCGTAAAAATAATTGGTAGCGAAACATTTAGATTGGCGCAAAAGTTTTGCGATGAAGTGGTGACCGTATCAGATGATGAAATATGTGCTGCCATGCAAGATATTTTTGTATCAACCCGTGCTATTGCCGAACCTTCAGGCGCACTTGCAACTGCAGGGCTTAAAAAATGGTCTCAGCAGTCGGGTTTAAAAGGGTTAAATTTAGCCGCTATTTTGTCTGGTGCTAATTTAAACTTTGATCGCTTACGTTATGTGGCTGAGCGCACTGCGCTGGGTGAGAAAAACGAAGCTTTATTAGCCGTAACCATTGATGAAAAGCGCGGTAGTTTTAAGCAGTTTTGTGCATCTTTAGGTGGGCGTGCTATTACCGAATTTAACTACCGATATGCAGGGCCTGGCGAGGCGCAAATTTTTGTTGGTATTGCACTGCGCCAAGGGTTAGCAGAACTTGAAGAGCTTAAACAAAGTCTAACAGATAACAAATATACCTTTTGCGATTTGTCAGATAACGAATTAGCAAAGCTGCATGTACGCTATATGGTTGGCGGTAAAGCGCCAGAGCAGTTACATGAACGCTTACTAAGGTTTGAGTTTCCAGAGTACCCAGGCGCATTGGCGCGCTTTTTAGATACGCTGGGTAGTAACTGGAATATCACTTTATTTCACTACCGTAATCATGGCGGGTCAATGGGGAATGTATTAGCAGGCTTTGCTATTGAACCAAGCCAATATGAGATGTTTAATGAGCACTTAAACCGCCTAGGTTACAGTGTTCAAGACGAAACCCATAACCCGTGTTTCACCCAGTTTTTAACTACCCAACCTCAAGCAGAAAAGCTTGAAAAGCTCGCCTTAGCATAATCCTACTTTAAGCAGGCATCTTCTGTGGATGCTTGCTTTATTAGCTGCTTTACATATAGTTACGTTAATCACTACGTTTTTTGGAAACTCTCTTTGTTACTTAAAGGAATGATAATTAGCGCCTGCCTTTTTTGTAGCCAGTTAATGGCGCAGGAATCAGTCACACTACAATTAAAGTGGACACATCAATTTCAATTTGCGGGTTATTATATGGCTCAGCAAAAAGGGTATTATGATGAGGCCGGTTTAGACGTCACTATTGTGCCTGCCGATCCAAAACGGCCCAATAGTTTTGGCGCGGTAGAGCGTGGTGAAGCCCAGTTTGGGGTGGCGCATTCTGGTATTTTACAGCAGCGTATTGCAGGTAAACCCTTTGTAGCCATGGCTGCCATATTACAGTTTTCTCCTTATTGCTGGATGGTCAAAGAAAGCTCTGATATTTTTCATGCCCGTGATTTTGTCAATAAACGTGTAAGTGAAGTGAGTAAAGAGAGCAATTCTGAGTTGTTAACTATGCTCAAGCGCAGCGGTATAAATATCGAAAAGTTGGTTATATACAAAGGCGATAAATTACAAAAAGCATGGATGGAAAATAAAATAGATGCCATCGAAGTCTATGTTACCGACTTACCTTATTATATGGATCAGCAAGGTATTGCTCATCGACTTATATGTCCACAACGTTATGGGATGGATGTATACGCAGATATTTTATTTACCAGTGATGACATGATTAAGTACCACCCCGATACGGTAGAAAAGTTTTACCAAGCGAGTTTAAAAGGGTGGCGTTATGCGGTAATGAATATGGATGAAGCCATCGCCATTACTCAGCAGTTTTATGCCCCTGAGCGTAGTTTTCATCAATTAGCTTTTGAGGCCGAAGTGCTAAAAGACTATATTGCGCCGCCAAGCACCAATGTGGGTAATATGTCGATGGCCAAATGGCGTTTGATTGCTGATTTATATGAGATTGACCAAACAAAGTTTGACGAAGTAAAAGCCGATTTTATTTATAAATATAAAAAACAAGAAACGTTGCAGCTTTCTTGGATGCTGATTGCGGCCATTATTATTAGTATTATTTCTATTCCCCTTTATTTACGGTTAATGTTTAAAGCACGCTAATGGCTAATTTAACCAATAAAAAGGTGGGAAAGTTAAGTAATCCCCTTGCTCTGCGAGGTTAAAAAAATAACCGCTTAATTAGGCGCGAGTGTACTGGTATAATTTATTGCCTTTTTAATATTTTAAGCTGTTATGACCTTAACTGAGCAATTTACTGCCCTCGATTCGTTACTGATGAATACGCGCTCGTATTGGCAATGTACTGCGTTTGATTTTGACTGTTTACCATGGCCTGAATTACACGACCCCCTAACTGCTTTAACTGATCAGGACGTTGCTGAGTTAGATACTGATCAAGCGCAACTTTATCAGTTTTTTTCACCTTACATACCCGGTATTGAGCAATTAAGCCGATTAGCTTCACTCCCTGTCATAACAAGCAGTCGAACGGATTATCCGTTTTGGATTAGTAACGGTATTAAAGGACGAAAGTTTACACAGCTACAAGACTTTGTTGGTGCGCTACCTGCCAATGATCAGCCTATTTTAGAGTGGTGTGCAGGCAAAGGCCATTTAGGACGAATGTTAGCTTTTAATGGTGCGCCGAGCGTGCACAGTATTGAGCTACAATCTCACTTATGTGAGCAAGGACAAAAAAGTGCGCAGCAACAGGGGCTTGCTATGCAATTTAGCCAAGCTGATGTACTCACAGATAACACTCAGGATTTTTTTAACCCACAAACCCATGCCGTTGCTTTACATGCCTGCGGTGCGTTACATCAAACATTTATGCATCAAGCCAGTGCGGCTAAAGTAACACAAATTAGTTTTTCACCTTGTTGCTATCACTTGTTTACCGAGAATAATTATCAAGCAATGAGCGAACAGGCGAAGCGAAGTGCGCTTAATTTAACTCATCGAGATTTAAAACTCGCTTTGCAAGAAACTGTCACGGCTCCATCGCGAGTGGGCAAAGTACGAAAAACAGAAGTTGAGTGGCGACTCGGGTTTGATGCTTTAAGAAAGTCAGTCACCGGTGAGTTGGCGTATGTTAGTGTGCCCTCAGTGAATAAAGCAATATTTTCAGATTCGTTTGAATCATTTTGTAAGTGGGCGGCAGATAAAAAAGCCTTAAAACTGCCAAAAGATATTGATTACAATAAGTTTTTATTGATTGGGCAGGCGCGAAAAAAGGTGACAGAACGAGTTGAACTGGTTCGACATGTGTTTAGAAGAGCAATAGAAGTTTGGCTTGTGCTCGATCGTGCTTTATATTTGCAACAGCAAGGCTATAACGTCAGTGTTAGTACATTTTGTGAGAAGCACTTAACACCCCGTAATATTTTAATTTTAGCCAGTTTAACGCCCTCGACCTAAAAGAGATGTAATGAGAAATTTAAATAACCTACTAGAAAATAATAAACGCTGGGCATCTAGAACGAGCGAAGCTAATCCCGAATTTTTTAAAATTTTATCGATGCAACAAAATCCAGAATACTTATGGATTGGTTGCTCTGACTCACGAGTTCCTGCTAATCAAATTGTTGATTTACTACCGGGTGAATTATTTGTGCACCGTAATGTTGCCAACGTAGTCGTTCACACCGATCATAATTGTTTATCGGTTATGCAGTACGCGGTTGAAGTATTAAAAGTAAAACATATTATGGTTGTTGGCCACTACGGCTGTGGTGGTGTACAAGCGGTATTAAACGAAGATCGCTTTGGCTTTATTGATAACTGGCTACGCCACGTTGGTGATGTAAAAGAAAAGCATTTAGAGCAACTTAATGCTCTACCAGAAAAACAGCGTCTTGATCGTTTAATTGAGCTTAATGTGATTGAGCAAGTGCGTAACGTATCGCGCACTAGCATTGTTCAAGATGCTTGGTTACGAGGTCAAGAGCTCACAGTGCATGGCTGGGTATATGGATTAGAAAACGGTCACTTGCATGATTTAGAGTCGGTAGTTAGCTGCGCTGAAGAAGAATACACTAGCTATAAAAAAGCTGTACACCATGTACTAAATAAATCTGCGGACAGTCACCTTTAATATGACCAAAACGGCGCTAATAATCGGCAGTACCGGCTTAGTGGGCAGCCAGTTATTACAACAGCTGTTAGCATCTCCTTGCTATACGAAAGTAGTGAGCTTATCGCGCCGCCAATTAGATTTTTCTCATCCTAAATTAACTAGCCATGTTATTGATTTTGAAAATTTGACGCATCATGTTGAATTGTTCAAAGGTGACGTGTTCTTTTCTTGCTTAGGGACCACATTAAAGCAAGCAGGTAGTGTGGCTGCACAACGTAAAGTTGATTTTGAATACCAATTTATTTGTGCGCAAATGGCGGCTAATAACGGTGTTCCTCATTATTGTTTGGTGTCATCAAGTGGCGCAAATGCGCATAGCATGAGCCGTTATTTAAAAATAAAAGGGGAACTTGAGCAGCAGGTAAAGCAGCTTGGCTTTTCGCGCTTGAGTATATTGCAACCTTCTTTGTTAGTCGGCGAGCGATCAGAGCTTAGAATTGCAGAAAAGCTAGGTGAGGTGGTACTGCCACTGTTAACGCGTTTTGGCATCTTCAAACGGTATAGACCAATAACCGGTGAGCAAGTAGCTAATAAATTGCTAAGGGTGAGCATAGAGCAGCAACAAGCAACGGGTTACTATGTGCTCGACGAGCTATTTGAATAACTGAGTGATTAGCGCCATAAAGCAGGTTCGTCTATGGCGTTATATTTATTATTCTGCGTCTGTTTTTGCCGATAATTGCTGTTCAAGTATCGCTACTTTTGCTTCTAATTCAGTCAGCTTTTCACGGGTGCGGATCAGCACTTGGCTTTGAATATCAAACTCTTCACGGCTTACAAAGTCCATTTCGGCAAGCTTATTTTGTAACACTTGCTTGGTTTTACCTTCAAGTGTATCAGCCAGGTTTTTTACACCTTGTGGCATGTTATTAGTGATCTGTTTCGCAATTTCTTCAAGTTTTGCTGGGTTAATCATAGTCGTCCCTTGCCTGTTGCCTAAAATGATAATAACTAATATTACCTTATTGGCTAGGCGTATTGTAGTGATTACGTTAAAATTGCCCGTCTTTTTGCAATCAGCTGGTCGTTATGAAACTCAATCCTAAACAAGATGAAGCGGTAAAGTACATTAGTGGTCCTTGCTTAGTATTAGCCGGCGCAGGCTCGGGTAAAACACGAGTTATTACCAACAAAATTGCTTACTTAGTACAGAAGTGTGAGTATCAAGCGCGTAATATTGCGGCGGTTACCTTTACCAATAAAGCGGCTAAAGAAATGCGCGAGCGGGTTTTGCAAACCTTAGGCAAACAAGAGTCTAAAGGTTTATGGGTCTCTACCTTTCATACACTCGGGCTTGAAATCATCAAAAAAGAGTTAAAAACACTGGGTTTTAAACCCGGTTTTTCGTTGTTTGACGACCAAGATACGAATCAATTACTTGCTGATTTAACCGAAGATGAGCTTAAAAAAGACAAAGACTTACTAAATCTACTTAAAATGCAAATTGGTAGTTGGAAGAATGAACTCATTTTACCAGAGCAAGCTATTCGTGAAGCCAGAGAGCCACAAAAAGCCTTGTTTGCTCAGTTGTATGCGCGTTACCAAAATCAATTAAGAGCGTATAACGCGCTGGATTTTGATGATTTAATTATGATCCCCACGCTGCTTTTAAGTAGTAATGCCACATCACGTGAGCGATGGCAGCAGCGTTTTCGTTATTTACTGGTGGATGAATACCAAGATACCAATACCAGCCAATACCAATTAGTAAAATTGCTGGTTGGTGAGCGTGCACGATTTACCGTGGTAGGAGATGACGATCAGTCAATTTACTCTTGGCGTGGTGCTCGCCCACAAAATTTGGTGTTATTAAGTAAAGACTATCCAGGATTAAGATTAATAAAACTAGAGCAAAACTACCGTAGTGCAGGGCGTATTCTTAAAGCGGCTAATATATTGATTGCGAATAACCCCCATGAGTTTGAAAAAAAGCTCTTTAGTGAACTTGGCTATGGTGAGCAAATTAAAGTCATTGGTTGTCGCGATGAAGAGCATGAGTCTGAGCGTGTGGTTGCAGAGATTATTTCTCATAAGTTTATGAAGCGCACTAGTTATAAAGATTACGCGATTTTGTACCGAGGTAACCACCAAGCGCGTGGTTTTGAAAAGTCGTTAATGAGTAACCGTATACCTTATAAAATTAGCGGCGGGATGTCGTTTTTTTCACGTTCTGAAATTAAAGATATCATGGCTTACTTACGTCTTTTAGTGAACCAAGATGATGACAATGCCTTTTTAAGAATCGTGAATACGCCACGGCGTGAAATAGGCACGGTGACGCTTGAAAAACTAGGCACCTTAGCCAATGAAAAACATCAAAGCTTGTTTGCCACCTGTTTTGATAACGACTTAGGATACAGACTAAAAGGACGTGGTTTTAATGCGTTAGCTGGGTTTGCCCGTTGGGTGGTTGAGCTGTCGGATAACGCAGTACGCAGCGATACCTTAGAAGCGGTCAAAGATTTAGTGCGAAATATTAATTATGAAGCCTATTTATATGAATCATCACCGAGTGCCAAAGCCGCCGAAATGCGGATGAAAAATGTCTCGGAGCTATACCGCTGGATCACCGATATGCTGACTGGCGATGCCGATAATCCGCCAATGACGTTAGCTGAAGTGGTTAGTAAATTGACCCTGCGCGATATGCTAGAGCGTAACGAGGAAGAAGATGAAGCAGATGCAGTACAATTACTTACGCTGCATGCTTCAAAGGGACTCGAGTACCCTTATGTATTTATGGTAGGCATGGAAGAGGGGCTATTACCACACCAAGTAAGCATTGATGAGGATAATGTAGATGAAGAGCGCCGCCTTGCCTATGTAGGTATTACCCGCGCGCAGCAAGAGCTAACCTTAACGTATGCTAAAATTCGTCGTCAATTTGGTGAAACATCGCAAACAGAGCTCAGCCGGTTTGTGCAAGAGCTACCCCAAGATGACTTAGCCTTTGAAAACAAAAAAGCGCCTAATACTCAAGCTGAACGCATGGAAAAAGGCCAAGCTCGGGTTGCAAATTTAAGGGCAATGCTAAAAAAACCACAATAGCATGTGTTTAGCGTTATTTTGATTCTGAGTTTTTAAGTGTAGCTGGTATAGCGCTGGTTAGTGGGTGCTGTTTAGCAACGAATAGGTTTATGCCGTGTTTATCTAAAAGGGCTCTGAAGTTTAATATTGACGGGCCTTTAGCTATCACTTTAATGTGTTTAAGTTTAGTGATAGCCAGCAAACCTTGTAGCTGCAAGTCATAGCATTCCTGCTGCAATATTCGTTTACTGAAAGTGGAGCTTAATAGTAAGTAATCAAATTCTATCTCGGTCACTAAATTAAGCTCGCATTTATCCTTTGCGAAATTATTTAGACCAATAGAGTAGCCCAGCGCTTTAAGCTGTTTTAAGTTTTCTAGTTGCAGCGCACTGGCGTAACGTAATTCTTGATCATCAAACAACAAACAAAGTGGATCAATGTTTAATGGCTGCTTTAGTGCAGCTGTTAATAAAGAGAATTCATGCTTTTCTAAAAGCAGACTTGAGCAAGGCAGAAGAGCAACGCTTATTTCAGCGTCTTTCGCTTGTTGATACGCTTGTAAAATCAGTTGGAGTTCTACTTTTATATGCTGTTCTTTATCACTTGCAAATTTCTTTAAAATATCAAAACTAGTAAAGCCAAGTACAGGGTGTTCACCAAACGCTTCAAATAATGAGGCATATTGATAATGCTCATCCATAGAAATAATATCTGAGCCACGAAGCGTCATAGGTAATACATCAAAATGGTGCAATGTTTGTGACTCATGTTGCAGCATTGGCTCTGTGAGTAACGGGTGAAATAATTCGAAGCGATTTTTACCAGAGTTTTTAGCGTAATACATTGCGGCATCTGCATCTCTAATAATTTCATCTGTATGTTTATAGCTTTGTTTTGAATAAGTGATACCAATACTCGCGCCGCTTTGCACACAAATACCTTTTGTACAGAAAGGTTTTCGCATGATGTTGATGATTCGATTTGCAACATCTTCAGCTTGGTTTGGCTCGGTTAAATGAGTGAGTAAAATGACAAATTCATCTCCCCCTAAGCGTGCTAATAAATCATGCTCACGGATACATTGAGAGAACAACTGACCCACGCTAATTAAAAATTCGTCTCCGGCATGGTGCCCAAGCTGGTCGTTTATATCTTTAAATTTATCAAGATCAATAAACAGTACCGCAAAGTGCTCATCAGGGTGACGTTGGTAAAACTGTAACGTTTTTTCTAGCTGCGTTAAAAATAAATTACGATTAGGCAAGCTTGTTAATGAGTCATGGTGCGCATCGTGATACAGCTGCTGCTCTATTTTTTTACGCTCATCAATTTGCATCTGTAAATACAAATTTGCTTGGCTTAGCTCTTTGGTTTTTTCTTTTACTCGAGAAGCGAGCTCTTGGTGGCTCTTTTTCAGCGCCTGTGAGGCTAATTTTGTTTGTAATACCGTGGCAATTTGATGCGATACAAAGGTTATGAGTTCTGCATCATCTTGTGTGAAAAGATGTTCATTATTATAAGCTTGGCAAACAATTAAACCTATAACCCCTTGCGATGTTTTGAGCGGAGCGCCAAGCCAGCTGGTGGCTCTTCTAGATTCATCAATTGGTTTTTCACGCTCTACAATACCATTATCCAATAACTCTTGTGCTCTTTGCGGGTGAATTATTTGTGTTTCTTCGGTGCTGATCACCAGCTCACTGTACCCTTTTGCAAAGCGCCTTGGTTGGGTGCTGCCTTGAAATTCGTCAACACTGTAAGGAAAGCTGATCCAACCCGTTTCTTTATCATACAAGGCAATATAAAGATTTTTTGCGTAAGTGATGGTTTTTATTATTTCGTGTATTTGAAAATAAGCATCATCTAGGTTTTTAGCTTGAGTTGTCAGCTCTGAAATTTTAAATAATATTTGCTGGCGTTGCAGGGCGCTTTTTCGCTGTTGTATTTCAACATTTAAAGCATCATTGCTTTGCGTTAATGCACGGGTTCTTAGTTTTACTTCTGATTCGAGCAATTCTCGTTTCTTAACGCGTTCAATAGCTGTCGCTAAATAAAGTGATATTGCTTCAAGTAGGTTTATTTGTTGCGAACTATAACCTTGCTCAGTGTCGTAACTTTGCGCTGCTAATACGCCAATAATATTTTTTTCTTGATAAACTGGAACGCCTACCCAGTGTTCTGCAGGTGTACCTAATGCTTTAAATAAGCCTTGCTGTGCAGCATCATGCATTTGTTGCTTAGTGAAATAAATGGTCTTTCCTTGCTTAAACACATAACCCGTTGCGCCTTCTTTAAAATTATTCTCCCGATTAAGTGGTACAGAAATTCCATCTTTTTCATCAGAAAAATAAGACAGTTCCAACTGTTGTGATTGCGGCTCAACAAGCACCACATAAAAGCTTTTACTCGGGACATACTTTTGTAAAATGTCATGAATAGCTGGGTAAAGTAAGGTTAATTCGGCAACAGTACTTGCTTGCTCTGATAACTGTATCAGGGCATTGTGGAGGTGGTAGGCATGTTTGTACTTTTTCAATAGTGCTTTTAGTCGTTTATTTTGGCGCACTACGCTACTCGGTACAATGAGTTTATCTTCCAATGATGTTTAACCAGTTATAATTTTTTGTATAGTTATTAATCATTATAGTTCCACTTTTAACATTTTGCGTCAAGTAGATATTTATCTTATTATGCTGCGAAAAGTCGATAATTAGAAACAAAAAAAGCTTACTGTGAGTAAGCCTTTCATTTATAGTTTTTGCCTGACTGATTTTATTTAGCAGTCATAAAGTCGATTGCTGCGCTTATTTCATCATCAGAACAATCCATACATGTACCACGTGGCGGCATTGCATTGAAGCCATTGATTGCATGGTCTAATAAGGTATCTTTTCCTTTAGCAATACGAGGAGCCCAATCGTCAGCTGATTTAGGAGCGCCTAAAGCACCTGTACCATGACAAGCAAAACAGGCCGCTTGATATACTTGCTCGCCTGAACGAGGCCCTGTTGGTGCAGCAACTGCTACTTTTTCACCTTCAAGGTAAACAGCACCGATAGGCGCTAAACGTTTTTTAATTGCATCTTCAGTCATAGAGTTATCATATGGCTGTGCGTATGCGGTGGTTGCTAGCACAAGTAATGCTGCAGCTGATAGTTTTTTCATTTTGCCTTGCCCACTTCAATTTGAACGTGATCAATCACGATTTTAAATGACGGAATTTAAACCAATTATAACTCCACTAAGTCATTTATAAAATGCTCAGAGTCGATTTTATTTAGAAATACGACTAATGATTGTCTTAACTCAATAAAATTACATGGTTTAGCGCGTAGTTAAATTATAAAACGGGATCATCACGCCTTTAATGCGATCAAAGCCCTTACGACTAACTCATAGCTAATACGTTACGCACTAACTTATCGATTCCTGCATCTGCATCCATAATAGATTGTGCCAACATATAGGCCGGTGTCGTAACGAGTTTATTGCTTTTATCAATAACAATATCATCCACTTTACACTCTACGTGTTCAGCGCCTAATGTGCTAAGAGCCTCGGCTGTGTCGCTATCATTACCAATAGTAAGCTGAGGTTTATGATAAATAAAAGGCAATAGAGCCGGTGCAATACACATGTAACCCGTGGCTTTTTTTGCATCCGCAAACGCTTTACAAGCGCTAAGTACTGCCTCGTTTACTTTAGCGTTAGTGCCATTAATAGCAAAGTCAGATAGATTTTTAGCTACCCCGAAGCCCCCAGGGACAATGAGTGCATCAAATTGTGTAACGTCTAATTCAGCGAGTGACTTTATATTGCCACGGGTGATGCGAGCTGATTCAACTAATACATTTCGCGGCTGTGCTATTTCTTCACCAGTGATGTGATTAATGGTGTGGTACTGCTCTATATCAGGTGCAAAGCACTGATACTGAGCATTATTTTTTTCAATATGTAATAAAGTCAGTACCACCTCATTAATTTCACTACCATCAAACACACCACAACCTGCTAAAATTACAGCTATATTTTTCATATCATTTCGCTCCATTAAAGTCTCTTAAATAAAGTTTAACACGATGAATCAGCCGATTTAAAAATTTATTTGCTCGTTTTTTAGGCGCAAAGCACCTTGTTATGCGCTATATGCCATTTAGTGATTAGTAGCCATGAAAAAAATTATAAAGGATCGCTATGATCTTTGATCCATTATGCTAGAATGCCCATCCAGTTATTTAAATGGACGTAAATAATTAAGGTGGGTTATAAAACCAGTGACGGTATAAATGCTTTTTCCACACTAATAAAAAAATAATAAAAAAGAACCTCGAATTATCTTTTTTTAGACAAAACAATAAATTACAAATTAATCTAGGCATTTTAAGATGCTTCGGATGAATTGTTCGTGGGTGTTATCTACATAGTTATCCACAACTTACCAAAAATGTAGCGCTATTACTCACATTAATTCACAGTCGTTTTATTTACTGCCTTATGGCATGCTTACACTCATATTACTTTTTTGTATTTAGGATCCAATTTTACCATGGCTCAGATCCCCGAAAACCCGCTTATTTTAGTTGATGGCTCTTCATATTTGTTTCGTGCTTATCATTCACCACCACATCTAACCAACTCTAAGGGTGAGGCCACCGGTGCCATTTATGGCGTGGTAAACATGCTTAAAAGTTTGATCAAACAATATGATCCCTCACATATGGTGGTGGTATTTGACGCCAAAGGTAAAACCTTCAGAAATGATATGTACAGTGAGTATAAAGCGAACCGTCCGCCAATGCCTGATGATCTGCGTACTCAAATAGCGCCGCTGCACAGTATTATCAAAGCAATGGGTTTTCCGTTAATTAGTATTGAGGGCGTGGAAGCCGATGACGTAATCGGTACTTTTGCACGGATTGCCTCTGAGCAACAACGTCATGTGCTGGTATCGACTGGTGATAAAGATATGGCGCAGTTGGTCAATGAGCATGTAACCTTGATTAATACCATGACCGACAGTATTTCAGATCCCGAAACTGTGGTTGAAAAGTTTGGTGTTGGACCTGAACTTATTATCGATTATTTAGCTTTAATGGGCGACAAAGTAGATAATATTCCTGGCGTTGAGGGTTGTGGACCTAAAACAGCAGTTAAATGGTTACAAAAGTACGGATCGCTTCAGGGCGTAATTGATAATGCTTCTGATATAAAAGGTAAAATAGGCGAGAAACTGGCAAAAGCGATTGATCATTTACCGTTAAGCTATGAGCTTGCCACTATTAAATGTGATGTTGAGGTTGAAGCTGATCTTGATACTTTTAAATTGCAAACACCGAATAAAGACGAATTAATTGCCTTATACGGTGAATGTGAGTTTCGTCGTTGGCTAGCTGAATTGCTAGACAACCCAAAAGATGCCGACACACATTTAGCAGTCCCAACGCAAGAGAATGAGCTGCCAAAAGTTGAAGATGCGCACTATGAAACTATTTTAACTGAGGCCCAATTTGAGACATTAATAGAACAGCTTAATGAAGCTGAGCTATTTGCTTTTGATACAGAAACAACCAGTTTAGAGTATATGAAAGCGCAATTGGTCGGTATGAGCTTTGCGGTTAAAGCAGGGGAAGCGGCTTATTTACCAATAGCACACGATTACCCCGGTGCGCCCGAGCAGTTAAGCCTTGAATTTGTGATGCAAAAGTTGGGGCCGATATTAGCAGACGAAAATAAAGCTAAAGTAGGTCAAAATCTAAAATACGATAAAAGCGTGCTTGCCAATGCAGGCTACGAATTAAATGGTATTAAGTTCGACACTATGCTGGAGTCTTATGTATTTAATAGCGTAGGCACCCGTCATGATATGGACTCGTTGGCGCTTAAATACTTAGGCCACAAAAATATTAGCTTTGAAGATATTGCTGGTAAAGGTAAAAAGCAGCTTACATTTAATCAAATAGAACTTGAAAAAGCAGCGCCTTATGCCGCTGAAGATGCCGATATTACTTTGCGTTTGCACCAAGTGTTATGGCCGAAACTTGAAGCGGATGAAAAACTAAAATCGGTGTTTGAAGATATAGAAATGCCACTAGTAAGTGTTATTTCTGATATTGAACGCACCGGTGTTGCTATCGACAGCAACATGTTGGCCACGCATAGCCAACGTTTAGGTGAGCGATTACTTGAGCTTGAAAAAGAAGCGTTTGAAATCGCGGGCGAACCGTTTAACTTAAGCTCACCAAAGCAACTACAGGTGCTGTTATTTGAAAAGCTCGAATTGCCCGTTATCAAAAAAACACCTAAAGGCGCGCCCTCTACAGCAGAAGAAGTACTACAAGAGTTAGCGCATGATTACCCATTGCCTAAAGTGATTATTGAGCATCGTGGTTTATCTAAGCTCAAATCAACCTACACCGATAAGTTACCCTTGATAGTCAATGAACGCACGCAGCGAGTGCATACTTCTTATCATCAAGCGGTAACAGCAACAGGTCGATTAAGCTCAAGCGATCCTAATTTACAAAATATTCCTATTCGTTCAGAGGAAGGGCGTCGTATTCGTGAAGCGTTTATTGCCGCAGATGGATATAAAATTGTGGCTGCCGATTACAGCCAAATAGAACTGCGTATTATGGCGCATCTCTCGCAAGATAAGGGATTACTAAGCGCATTTGCTAATGGCTTAGATGTTCACAGTGCCACGGCTGCTGAAGTATTTGGGGTTGAGCTTGAAGAGGTAACATCAGATATGCGCCGTAAAGCTAAAGCGGTAAACTTTGGCTTAATTTATGGCATGTCAGCATTTGGCTTAGCACGTCAACTTGATGTACCACGCCATGAAGCGCAGCATTATATTGATAAATATTTTGAGCGTTTTCCAGGTGTTTTAGAATACATGGAAACAACGCGTGAGAAAGCGGCCGAAAAAGGCTATGTAGAAACAATTTTTGGCCGTCGCTTACATTTACCAGAAATAAATGCGCGTAATGGTGCTCGTCGCAAAGGCGCTGAGCGCGCAGCAATTAATGCGCCGATGCAAGGTACTGCGGCCGATATTATTAAAAAAGCGATGTTAAGCGTGCATGCTTGGGTTAATCAGCAAGCACCTAATACAGTTAAGCTGCTTATGCAGGTACACGATGAATTGGTATTTGAGATTAAAACAGAATGTACTGAGCAATATACCAAACAGATTTGTGAGCTGATGTCACAAGCGGCGCAGTTAGATGTACCACTTATTGTTGAAGCTGACGAAGGTGATAACTGGGAACAAGCACACTAATTTAGCGCTACTGTACTGGCTTTAATATAGGCCAAATACAGAGTTCAAAAAGATTATCATAAAGCGCCTAACGGCGCTTTTTCTTCATCTTGCAGGTTAAAAAAAAGTTAAATTAAACAGCAGTTTGTATTAAATCGTTAGGGGTTCGTCAATTCGCTACGATTATTAATAATATGCTTGTATTTTTACACTTGCTTTTGGTAAAGTGCCGCCCGTCCTCATCCTGTAGGGCATCCTGTTGATGATGCATCGTAAGATGCAACGTATTAATAGCTTCTCCCCAGTTTGCTATATCGGCCTATCATATATTTGATGGGCCGTTTTTTATTGCCTTGCATCCAAGCGTTAAATTTATTCTCTAATTGCACTTAGCGTTTCAAGTGATACCATCAGTCTACTTAGCATTTTCGATTTACCACACAGTAACTAATGATTTTCAGCTTGGCTGATCAAAGTATTATTTTTACCGGTATAAGTCTTTTTATTTTAGGAGTGCATTATGTTTAAAACGTTAGCTATCGCAGGTTTATCTTTATCATGTTTACTAGTTTCAGGTGCTGCATCGGCAAACTGGCAACTATTGAACGATAAAAGCCAATTAAGTTTTGTATCAATTAAAAAAAATAGCATTGCTGAAGCAAGTCACTTTACTCAGTTAGCAGGGCAGCTGAGCGATCAGGGTCAATTTAGCGTAAACGTTGATTTAACCTCAGCCGAAACCTTTATCCCTATCCGTAACGAACGTTTAAGTAAAATATTGTTTGAGTCTGACACGTTTGCAAACGCAGTATTAACCGCTGACTTATCTGATAAGTTGTCACTTATTAAGCAACCTGGGCAGTACGTATTAAAAGGTATTAGCGCTGAGCTAGACTTTCATGGCCATAAAAAGCCACTTGCTGTTGATGTACTCGTAAGCAGTGCGGCCAATGGAGATTTAAGTGTGGCATCATTCTCCCCTATTATTATCAACAGTGATGACTTTAAGATCACTGAAGGGGTAATGCAGTTACAAAAATTAGCCGGATTACCTTCAATTGCTACTGCTGTACCGGTTACTTTTGCACTAACATTTAAAAAACAGTGATTTCACTTAACGAGCTTAGCAAGCAACTCAGCGAGCCAAGCAAACCTTTTGAACAATGGCAGCCCGCTTATTGCGGGCAGTTACCATTATTGATTGATGAGCAAGGTAAATGGTTTTACGCAGGTAGTGAAATTACCCGTCAATCAATGGTGAAACTTTTTGCCAGTGTATTATGCAACGAAGATGGGCAGTTTTACTTAAAAACACCTGTAGAAAAAATCGCGATTGAGGTTAAGGATGCGCCTTTTATTATTGTAAATTGGCACAGTGAACCGACATCAGAGGGAAGCGTTATTTGTTGTATTGATAATTTAAACCGTACATGGCTATTAAGTCGTTCTGAGTCACTTTATATCAATGACTACAAAGGCGCGGCCGTGCCTTATATGCAGTTACCCTACGGCTGCTTTGCGCGAGTTGCGCGTAATGTGTTTTATCAGTGGGCTGAAATAGCCGAAACAGATGAGCTCGGCTATTTTATTACCTCCGCACAGCAGAAATTTTACTTACAGTAATTATTCGCTATCTGGCGTTGCTAAATCAGCAGGTGGAACGGCCACGATTGGGCCTAAATACCACTCATCTAGCTTTTTAGCGACTTCTGGTAAGCCGGTGCCTTTAAGTGATGAAAATGCATGAACCGTAATATCGCCATCTAATTCACTTAACTCACGACGTACGCTAAGAACTTGTGATTTACGCGGACCTTGCTTTAGCTTATCGGCTTTAGTTAATAGTGCCAATACCGGAATTTCACTGCCTACAGCCCAATTAATTAAGTCGCGGTCTAAATCTTTTAATGGATGACGGATATCCATTAATACCACAATACCTTTTAAACTTTGACGTTTTTGCAGGTATTCGCCTAGCGATTTTTGCCATTTCTTTTTCATTTCAATCGGCACTTTTGCAAACCCATAGCCAGGTAGGTCAATTAGGCGCATATTATCTACATCGGCAAGTTCAAAGGTGTTGATCAGCTGAGTACGGCCGGGTGTTTTACTGGTTCGTGCTAACTTTTGATCGGTTAGGGCATTTAGCGCACTTGATTTACCTGCATTAGAGCGACCGGCAAACGCGACTTCAATTCCCGTATCAGCAGGTAATTTAGTGATGTCTGGCGCGCTTGTAACAAAAGACGCAGTGTTATACTTGATACGAGATTTGAGCACAGGCTCTCCTAAAACTTAAAAAATAACATTGGGTAAACCAAATTCACCCCTGGCGCGTATTTTATACTATAAAGTAGCTATTAAAAAGTGTATTTGAGCATGTAAGATCATTGCTGACAGTACATTTTAACTGGCTTAGCGTTTAATTTTACTCAAAACCCTATAATTTATAGGTTTAATGTGTGTAGAAAACGTGCCAGAGAATTTAATATCGTGTAGAATATAAAAATCACAACATCCATATTGTAGATGATACAGGGTCGGAAACAGAGAATTCACCATGAAAAAAATAGCACTATCTTTAACTATATTGCTTGGTGCGTTGTCAGCAAGCAACGCAACAGCATTTGATGGCGATGTAAACGCAGGTAAAGAAAAATCAGCAACGTGTGCGGCTTGTCACGGCCCAGACGGTAATGCGCCGGTTAACATCTACCCAAAAATTGCAGGCCAACACGCAGATTACATATACAAGCAGCTTACTGAATTTAAATTAGGTATGACTTCGGGCGGTAAAGAAGGTCGTATGAACCCAGTAATGAGCGGCATGGCAATGCCATTAAGTGATCAAGATATGAAAGACTTGGCTGCTTACTTTGCTTCTTTGAACATGTCTGAAGGTGCTACACCGAAAGATGTTCAAGAAACAGGCGCCATGTTATATAAAGCAGGTGATGCTGAGCGCGGTATCCCATCATGTGCGGCTTGTCATGGTCCACGTGGTAATGGCTCTTCACTTGCTAAATTCCCAAAGATTTCTTTCCAACATCCAGAATACATCAAGTCACAACTTGAACAGTTCAGAGATGGTGTTCGTAATAACGACCTAAATGGTGTTATGCAGGACATTGCAAAGAAACTAACAGATAAAGACATTGAAACACTCTCTAAATACCTTGGTGGTCTACACTAAAGTCGTATTTATTTAGATGTTGTTAACATAATATATTGTTAATTAGTGAAAAAGGCAGCTTTAGCTGCTTTTTTTGTGCCTGCCGTGACCGATAAAGCTCCTTCTCTTGTAAGACATTGACCATGCTTTGATGTAAGAAAAATCTCATTTTATTTTTATTTTTTAATGTAACTTCTTGTAATTAATATCTTTTAGTGCTTTTTATCATGTGTAGTACAATAAAAAAGATATAAATTAGTTGTAACAAAATTATTAACGAGTAAATTAACCCCTGTCGCAAAAACAATAACAAATAGGAAAACGTTATAAGGATAGTAGCGCGGCACGACTGAATAGCACATAGAGTGTGCTACCAAAGGAAATATCAAAAAAGTGTTAGGAAGACCGAAAATAATAAAATACTCATGGAAGTTTAATAATAAAAACAAAATGGAATGCTACACGGAAGATAAATAATAAAAATACGGATAGAAAATAATAATAAAAACAATAAAGGCTAAAAAGTCGAAGGGAGAAGTGTCCATATAACGGCGCTCAGATTAGTAGGCGGTAGAGATGTTTTCTCTACCGCCTTTTTATTTGTCCTGTTACAATACCCCCCGTTTAAAAAAAGCACCTTAACTGTGCTTTGGCGCACAAAATGCCCAAACTGAATTCTCCTGGCTAGGCCAGCACCGCGATGCCCATTGAGTTGCGCCTCGCTCAAAACCTCTTAAGTGAGACGATCAAGATATGAGTAGAAAGAAAAAGTCACGTAAAATACCATCAAATGGTCCCGTTCGTTTAAGCCAAGATAAGCTTAGAGAAATGCGCGCATTGAAAGAGCAACGTGTTAAAAAAACTAAGGGTGCTAAGCCTGGTTCACGTAATGCACCGGATGCATTGAGTAATGACACTCAAAAAGCAAGTTCGGCTACTAAAGATAAACGCGTTGGTAGTAAAAAAGCAGTGCCATTGGTTGCACCTGCTGCTGAACCAAAAATCGAAATGAAACGTAACCTTAAACCTGTAGCTGAGCTTAAAAAGGCCGTTGAACCAGAATTAACGCCTGAACAAGAGTTAGAAGTCCTTGAAAATGATGAGCGCTTACTTAAATTAGTTGAGCGTCATGAGCAAGGTGAAATGCTAACGGGTAAAGATGCAAAATACTTCAATAGCCGCATAGCGCGTCACCAAGTGCTTTGTAAATTATTAGGCATTGAAGATGAAGAAGAGTTTGAAGATGACTTCAGCGATGAAGACAGTAATTCAGACTTTGATCAATACCTATCAAACGATCTAGCGAATGAATGGCTAGATGACGACGAAGATAAGTAATAAGGACACGCAATGAGTACAGCAGTGATCTTAGCCTTAGTTGTAGGTGCTGCTATTATAGCGGGCTTGGCATTTTATGCGGGTCAGTTGCTCTATAAGCTAAATGTGCAAAAAAAGCTAATTAGCAAAAAACAGGCAGAGCAACAGCAAAAGCTAAAACAGTCGCGTTTAAAGCGTAATGCGAAGTTAGCCGATAGTATTCATTTAATTGCACGTGCTATGAATGAAAAGCAATGTGATTATTCTGAGGGGTGCTTACGTATTTGGGTGCTTATGTCGCAATATAGTTTTGATACTGAGCGCGACCTAACGAGTGCATACCCGGGTATTTATAAAATGTACGACGTGGTAAAAGAAATGCCAACCCATGATTCGCGCAAAAAGTACGCTAAAAAAGAAATTTTTAAGCAAGACACGGCGCGCTGGCGTGCAGAAGAATCACTGAGTGATGAAATTGAAGCTGACTGTAAAAAAATTATTGTTGAGTTTAAAGCAGCCCAAGGCAGCGAAAACGTGGTTTTTAACTAGCGCTTAGATTTTACGGCATATATAAAAAAGCAGACCTTGGTCTGCTTTTTTGTACGTGCTAGTTTTAAATTATATAACGCGTGAGAAGCGAGTGGCATTTATCTGTTTTTGTAAATGCGCATCAAAGCACATACAAATAATACGAATAAATAAATTCCCTTTTGGTGTTACGCTAATTAGGTTGTTTTCTATTGTTACCATTTCATCGGCAATTAATGGTGCGAGTGCCTCTAAGGCATCCTGAAAGTAGTCATTAAAGCTGATTTTATGCCTGTTCGCGAATACGCTCATATCAAGCTCAAACTGGCAAATAAGCTGCTTAATCGCATCGGCGCGAATAAGATCATCTTGGGTTAAATGCATGCCTTTATTAATGGCACTGCCTGCTTGCTCATCAACTGCTTGATAATAATGTTTTAACTCTTTTTTATTTTGTAATATCGCTGTGCCTATTTGCGAAATAGACGAGACACCTAAGCCCAATAAGTCGCACTCACCATGAGTGGTGTAGCCTTGAAAATTACGATGCAGCTGACCAGTATTTTGTGCAATGGCTAGCTCATTATCAACTTTTGCAAAGTGATCCATACCTATAAATTGATAGCCCGCCTGCGTCATTTGCTCTAGTGTATTTTTAAACATGGTGAGCTTATTATGCGCACTGGGTAAATCGGCGTCTTTAATTTTACGTTGGGCGGCAAAACGTTCTGGTAAATGAGCGTAGTTAAATACTGAAACGCGGTCAGGGTTTAAGGCAATCAGTTGCTCAATAGTTTGCTTAAAACTCTCAGGTGTTTGTAGAGGCAGGCCATAAATCATATCTGCATTAATTGATTTAAAGCCCAACTGTTTTGCTTGGGTAATTAATTGTTTTACCTCATCAACATGCTGAGGGCGATTAACAGCCAGCTGAACCTGATCATTAAAATCTTGAATACCAAATGACACACGATTAAACCCCAACTCGCTTAAATCAACCAGCATATTGTCAGCCAGTGAGCGAGGGTCGATTTCGATACCGCGCTCGCAGGTATCGCTAAAGTTAAAGTGTTGCTCTAGCAGCTTTACTAAGCGCGTCATTTGCGCTACGGTTAAAAAGGTTGGTGTGCCGCCCCCCAAATGTAATTGCTCAACCCGATAATCTTGAAACAGCGGCGCTTGTGCTGCAATTTCTTTAGCTAAAAAGTCTAGGTAGGTATCGGCTTTAGATTGGTGGCGAGTAATGACTTTATTACAGCCACAGTAATAACAAAGCTGACTACAAAAAGGAATATGGATATATAAAGACAACGAACGGGTTTGCGATGATTCAATAGCGCTAATCAAATCTTGTTGCTGATAACCATCAGCTAACGAAAGTGCGGTCGGGTAAGACGTGTAACGCGGGCCCGATACATTGTATTTGTTTATTAAAGTTTGATCCCATTGAGGAAGTTTAATCATCACGCGCACCTTATCTTTTAAGTTGCTGCGTATTGTAAAAAAGCAAAGGGGAGGAGGCTTTGATCTACAACAAAAAAAGGTGCCGCAGCACCTTTTAATATATAACGCGGCTGCGTTACATTATGGCGTCTTTTAAGTACTGAAATAACTCTTTGTAGCTTCTCGCTGGTTTTTCAGCTTTTACTTCTTTGGCAGCATTACGCACCATTTGGCGCATTTTTTGGCGCTCAAGAGCTGGATATTGTTTAATTGTTTCGTTGATTAAGTCATCGCCTTGTTCAATTAAATCACTGCGCAGTTGCTCAATTTTTTTGATCATAACCTCAGCTTGGTTATTTTTATTTAGCATGACATCAATGATCGCTTTAATTTCTTCAATATTTTCTACCGTACGAAGGGTTTTTGCGATGTAATTTAAATGTCGGCGGTAGGCATCACTTTTATTACTTATTTTATCAGCAACCACCATTGCTTCTTTTAAGTCATCATTGAGCGGCAGGCGTTCGCGCTGCTTTTTACCCATTTTGGCAATTTCAGATCCTAACTGATGAAACTCTTGCGCTTCGCGCTTAAGTTCACTTTTTGATAC
Organism: Pseudoalteromonas sp. 2CM36K; assembly: GCF_023161865.1. Taxonomy (NCBI): domain Bacteria; kingdom Pseudomonadati; phylum Pseudomonadota; class Gammaproteobacteria; order Alteromonadales; family Pseudoalteromonadaceae; genus Pseudoalteromonas; species Pseudoalteromonas sp. 2CM36K. The sequence goes on along the minus strand of NZ_JALNTK010000008.1, from coordinate 106,856 downwards.
ATATATAATTTCTTCTTCAATTTCAGCAGGCTTGCCTTTTTTCTTCGCCATGGGGTGCTCTTAAGTAAAAATAACTTTATCTATTATACGCGATTCTTTTAGTGATTAATATTAGCTGATGTGGTGCAGTGAGTGTGTTAGCATTTAAATATAAAAAATGTGTGCAATACGGCCTTCAGGGCTCAGGACAGAATTTATGAAAAGCCAACACCAAGATCCAATATATTCGCAAATTTCTCAAGTAAAAGACGCCGTTTCAGAAGTACTTGAACATGCTAAAAAACTAGGTGCTACCGCTGCAGAAGCTGCTATGTCTAGCACTTCGGGGTTGTCGGTAAGTACGCGCATGGGGGAGGTAGAAACTATTGAGTTTAATCAAGACGGTGGTTTAGGCATTAGCGTGTATGTTGGTAATAACAAAGGCTCGGCATCAACGGCTGATTTAAATCCTAAAACATTACGTGCTGTGGTCGAAAAAGCCATCGATATTGCTAAATTCACCTCAGATGATCCGTGCAATGGTATTGCTGATAAAGAACTGCTTGAGTTTTCGCCTAAAGATTTAGATTTATTTCATCCTTGGGATGTAAGCCCTGAGCAAGGAATTGATTTATGTCATGCTGCTGAGCAAGCCGCATTAAACGCCGATGAGCGAATTGTGAATTCTGATGGTGCTAGCTTTTCTTCACACCAAGGGCTGCGAGTGTATGGCAATAGTCATGGTTTAATTGCCGGCTACCCAAGAACACGCCATAGCATAAGCACTATGGTAATAGGCAAAGAGGGTGAGCATATGCAGCGCGACTCAGCCTACACGATTTCTCGCGATCAAGCAGGGTTAAAAGATGCAGCAAGTGTTGGACTTGAAGCTGCAGCAGAAACCCTAGCAAAACTAAACAGCCAAAAGCTAGGCACCATGAAAGTGCCGGTTATTTTTAGAGCCGATATTGCTAATTCATTGTTTGGCCATTTGGTATCAGCAATTGGTGGTGGCGCACTGTATCGTAAATCCAGCTTTTTATTGGATAGCTTAGGCACGCAGGTATTTAGCAAAACCGTTAATATTTCAGAGCGTCCGCACTTACTTAAAGGCTTAGCATCATCGCCATTTGATAGCGAAGGAGTTAAAACTCTCGACAGAGAAATAATTCACGGCGGCGAGCTGCAAACGTATTTATTAGCAAGCTATGCGGCGCGTAAAATGAATATGACCCCAACCGGGCACGCTGGCGGTATTCATAATTGGTTAGTAGAACAAACGCATCAAGATTTAACTGCATTATTAAAAACTATGGGTACGGGCTTATTAGTTACAGAATTGATGGGGCAGGGCGTGAATACCGTAACCGGTGACTACTCTCGCGGTGCGGCTGGTTTTTGGGTTGAAAATGGGAAAATACAATACCCAGTAAGCGAAATTACGATTGCTGGTAATTTAAAAGATATGTTCAAAGGTATTTCTGCTATAGGTGGCGATATAGAACGTCGCGGCGGGATTCAGACTGGTTCAGTACTGATTGAACAAATGCAAGTAGCAGGTGCTTAATACCCATCCGCAATAACATTTATTTCAGTGAATTGGTATAAACCCACTTTGCTTGCTTAAATTAAACTTAATTTAAGCAAGCCTTCTTTTGATGTTTTTAAGGTGTGATATGGCTAAAGATAGATATGCGCCAAAACCGTTAACCGATATTATGGCTGGGCTGAACAATCGCTTAGCAGCCTATGCGGGAAAAAGCCAAGCACTGGATACACAGCAACAATTGTTGCGCGATTTCTTAGGCCCTAAGTTAGGTGAAAAGTGCCGAGTAAGTAATTACCGTGACGGCACCTTAATGATAGAAGCCGTTTCTGCACCTATTGCGCTTAGGCTTAATTATTTAAAAATGGACATGCAATCGCATTTTAGAGCCGCGGGTATGGCTGAGCTTGGGCAAATAAAAATTACCGCCAATCCACAGGCAACTCAACGGTTAAGCACCCGACCTAAAGTGGCTGATGGCAAACCAACAAACTCCCTTAAAATGAGTGAACAAACGGCTGATTATTTAAATGCGATCGCCGATTCTGCTCCACCGTCATTAAAAGAAAAGCTTCAACGCTTAGCTTTGCATGGTAAAAATAAGCCCTAATTAAATACCATTTAACACCTTACTCGGTTTGTTTTGCTGGCTTTAAAATACTTTGTTACATATTCGATTTTATTGTTATTTAAATCAGGTTTATGATGCCTAGTTAGTACTTCCTAAATTAGGTTGTAGCTGATGCGTATTTCATTAAGCAGATAATAGACTTCATCCTATTGTTGTTTTTTTGAGTTATCAAACCTTAATGAAATGCGTATTTATTCTAATTAATATACGGAATTCTTATGAAAAAAATAACAATGACTGCCGCCAGTATTGCATTGGCGTTAGGTTTGGTTGGTTGCGGCGAAAAGCCACAAGAAATGCAAGCAGAAGCAACAACAGTAACCGCACCGGTGGCAACCCCTGGTGCCTTAGGTGTTGATTTACAAAATATCGATGAAAATGTTCGTGCACAGGATGATTTTTACTATCACGTAAACGGTAAATGGTTAGAAAAAACTGAAATCCCTAGCGATAAGTCAAACTATGGGTCGTTCTCACAGTTATATGATGAATCGCAAAAGGCAATGAAAACAGTACTAGAAAACGCCAGTACCAATAGCAGCGCAAAGCCAGGTTCGGATGAATATAAGATCGGCGCATTTTATACTAGCTACATGGCTGAAAATGCTCGTGAAGAGTTAGGGATGTTACCACTTGAGCCGGCTATTAAAAGCATTGATACAGTAAAAGATAAAGCCGCGTTGGTCACACTGATGGCACAGCTACAAGTTAAAGGCGGAGATCTTCCTTTTGGCTGGTATGTTAATAATGATGCTAAAAACTCAAGTGAAAATGCGCTTTATGCCTATCAAGCGGGACTTGGTTTACCTGACCGTGATTATTATTTAAAAGATGATGAAAAATTCACAAAAATTCGCGCGGCATATCAAACCTATATTACCGATATTTTAGCTAAAGCTGGCGTTAATAATGCCGCTGATGCAGCCAAAGCGATACTTGCCCTTGAAACGACACTTGCTGATGCACAGTGGAGTCGGGTACAAAGTCGTGATGCAACAAAATCATATAATAAAATGTCAGTAGCTGCAGCTAACGAGCTAATGGGTGAATTTGATTTAAGTGCTTACTTTGAAGCAGTTGGTGTTGATGCCGAAGAACTGATTGTGAGCCAACCGAGTTACTTTGAAAAATTTGCAGACATTTTCAAAAATACAGACTTATCGGTTTGGCAAAACTACTTAAAATTTCATTTTGTTAGTAATTACGCGCAGTTGCTAAATAAAGACTTAGTGGATTTAAAGTTTAATTTTTACAGCACCACGTTACGCGGTGTTGAAGAGCAAGCGCCACTTTGGAAGCAAGCCGTTGATGCTTCAAACAGTGTACTGGGTGAAATTTTAGGTAAAGTCTACGTTAAAGAAAACTTCCCGCCAGAAGCGAAAGCGCGCATGGAAGAATTAGTTGATAACGTGATTAAAGGCTATTCAGTGGCAATTGAAAACCTTGAGTGGATGAGCCCTGAAACAAAAGTTGCGGCGCAAGAAAAGCTGGATAAGTTTACGCCTAAAATTGGTTACCCAGATAAATGGAAAGATTATTCAGATTTAGCGATTAACCCCGATGAGCTAGTAGGTAACTATATTCGCTACAGTGAGTGGGCTTATGCAGATATGATTGCTAAATTAGGTAAGCCAGTTGATCGCTCTGAGTGGCATATGACGCCACAAACGGTGAATGCTTACTACAACCCAGTGAATAACGAAATAGTATTCCCTGCGGCGATTCTGCAGCCTCCTTTCTTTAATTTAGAAGCAGATGATGCGGTTAACTATGGTGCTATTGGTGCGGTTATTGGCCATGAGTTAGGCCATGGCTTTGATGACCAAGGTGCAAAATACGACGGTGATGGCAATTTACGTAATTGGTGGAGCGAGTCAGACCTTAAGCAGTTTGAACAGCGAAGTGCAGCCTTAGTAGCGCAGTATAATCAATATAAACCGTTTGAAGATGCCAGCGTTAATGGTGAGCTGACACTGGGTGAAAACATTGGTGATTTAGGCGGCTTAACCGTCGCTTATAAAGCGTATCAATTATCGCTGGGTGATTCTAAAGCGCCCATTATTGAAGGCTATACGGGCGACCAACGCTTCTTTATGGGCTGGTCGCAAATTTGGCGTCGTAAATACCGTGATGAGGCATTGCGCAATCGTTTAATGACCGATTCACATTCACCGAGTCATTATCGCGTAATTGGTATTTTGTCGAACATGCCGGAATTTTACCAAGCGTTTGATGTTAAAGAGGGCGATAAAATGTATATCAAGCCTGAAGATCGCGTAAAAATTTGGTAATTTAAGCTAAAATTAGCTTAAACTAATCGAAAACTAAAAAGCCAGTGAGTATGATGCTCACTGGCTTTTTAGTTACTTTTATACTTAGCTATATTTCGTTTTTATGGCGCTGATAATCTCGACATTGGCTGCAGGAAAATCATAGTTATCTAGTTCGTCTATACTTACCCATTCGCTTGGTTGCCCTTCTGCGCCATGAGCTTGACCATTAAAGTTACTGACCACGTGTACATTAAGTCGTACGCATTTATCGCCATAGTCATGCTCTATAGTGACAAGTTCGCTTGAGCTATGAATAGTCAGTCCTACTTCTTCAAATAATTCGCGCTTCAGTGCTTGAAAAACACTTTCTCCGGCTTCCACTTTTCCGCCTGGAAATTCCCATAAGCCACCTTGGTGCTGTTCATCTGCACGTTTACAAATAAACACATTGTTATTTTTTTTAATTACACCCACAGCAACATTGATGATTACTTTAGTCATTACCTCTCCCTTAAATAGCATAAAAAAAGCGACGCAAGCGTCGCTTTTTATCTAACGTAACAAAGTGGTGTTATTTTAATTTACCACAACATTGTTTGTATTTTTGACCTGAACCACATGGACATGGATCGTTACGACCCACTTTTGGCTCGCTACGCGCCATAACCTGAGCGCTTTGTGGTGCTTCACCACCTACATGCTCTGCTTCTTCATGTTGATATTCGCGAGGGGCATTTTCACTTTTACGGTGTTGCTCTTCTACTTTTTCAACATCTTCTTCAGCGCGAACTTGCACTTTACTTAAAATACCGACGACATCGACTTTTAAGTTTTCTAGCATTTCAGAGAACAATTCAAACGACTCACGTTTGTACTCTTGCTTAGGGTTCTTTTGTGCATAACCACGTAAGTGAATACCTTGGCGTAAGTGATCCATTGCAGCAAGATGGTCTTTCCAATGTTGGTCAAGACTTTGAAGCATAATGGCTTTTTCAAACTGACGTAGTACAGAATCGCCAACCATTTCTTCTTTTTGCTTGTAAGCTTGTTCAACCGCTTCTTCAATACGCTCACGCAGTTTTTCTTCGTATAGTTTATTGTCATCAGCTAGCCATTGCGCGATAGGCAACTCAATCAAGAAGTCTTGTTTTAAGCGCTCTTCAAGCCCTGGTATATCCCACATTTCAGCCAAGCTTTGTGGGGCAATGTATTGATCAATCACACCCGCGAGCACATCACCACGGATAGCGGTAATCGTTTCTGAAATATCACCTTCTTCAAGCAATTCATTTCGTTGAGAGTAAACAACACGACGTTGGTCGTTTGCTACATCATCGTACTCAAGTAGCTGTTTACGCACATCAAAGTTACGTGCTTCTACTTTACGCTGAGCGTTTTCGATTGCGCGGTTAACCCATGGATGTTCAATCGCTTCACCGCGTTGCATACCTAGTTTACGCATCATGTTAGTCATGCGCTCACCGGCAAAAATACGCATTAACGCATCGTCCATAGATAGGTAAAAACGGCTAGAGCCGGCATCACCCTGACGACCAGCACGGCCACGTAATTGGTTATCAATACGACGTGATTCATGACGCTCAGTACCAATAATGTGTAAGCCGCCAGCATCAATTACCGCATCATGGCGAGTTTTCCATGCTGCTTTTATTTCAGCAATTTGTTCGTCAGTTGGGTTCTCAAGTTTTTCAACTTCGCTGTTCCAGTTACCACCAAGTACGATATCGGTACCACGACCGGCCATGTTAGTGGCAATCGTAACTGTACCAGGTAAGCCCGCATCAGAAACAATGTCTGCTTCTTGTGCGTGGAATTTAGCATTAAGTACATTGTGCTTAATTTTTTCTTTGCGTAAAAACTGCGATAAGTACTCAGAGCTTTCAATTGATATAGTACCTACAAGTACCGGCTGACCACGTTCTTGACAGTCTTTAATGTCTGCTAAAATCGCTTCGTACTTTTCTTCCTGCGTTAAGTAAACTAAATCAGCGCGATCATCGCGGATCATTGGTTTATTGGTTGGCATAACCACAGTGTCTAAACCGTAGATAGACTGAAACTCAAACGCTTCTGTGTCGGCTGTGCCTGTCATACCTGCTAGCGTTTCGTACAAGCGGAAGTAATTTTGGAACGTAATAGAAGCTAACGTTTGGTTCTCGTTTTGAATTTTCACACCTTCTTTTGCCTCTACAGCTTGGTGTAAACCTTCTGACCAACGACGTCCTTCCATAGAGCGACCTGTATGCTCATCAATAATGATGACTTCGTTTTCTTTAATAACGTAGTCAACATCTTTTTGGTAAAGCTTGTGCGCACGAAGAGCTGCATAAACGTGGCTAAGTAGCGTGATGTTCGCTGCTGAATACAGTGAGTCACCTTCTTCAATTAGGCCGCGCTCGGTAAGTAACTCTTCTACTTTTATTTGCCCACGCTCAGTAAGATGAACTTGCTTAGATTTTTCATCGATTGTGAAATCGCCATCACCTTCAATTCCTTCCTCGTCTTCTTTTTCTTGTAATTCAAGTAGAGGAACAATGGTATTAATTTCAGTGTATAGCTCAGAGCTATCTTCAGCGGGACCAGAAATAATCAGTGGCGTACGTGCTTCATCAATAAGGATTGAATCCACTTCATCCACTACAGCATAAAATAATGGGCGTTGTACGCGCTCATCAATACTAAATGCCATATTGTCACGCAGGTAATCAAAACCAAATTCGTTATTGGTACCGTAAGTGATGTCAGCTGCATAAGCTTGTTTTTTCTGTTGCGGCATCATGCCCGGAACATTACAGCCTACGGTTAACCCTAAAAATTCAAATAATGGGCGATTGGTTTCAGCATCACGTTTGGCCAAGTAGTCATTCACGGTAATGACATGAACACCTTTACCTGTTAAACCATTTAAATAAGCCGGCAGTGTCGCTGTGAGTGTTTTACCTTCACCGGTACGCATTTCTGCGATACGACCTTGGTGTAAAACCATACCACCTAATAACTGCACGTCGAAATGACGCATACCGTTTACACGTTTTGATGCTTCACGTACCACTGCAAATGCTTCTGGTAGAATATCGCCTAAGCTTTGTCCGTTATTGTAACGCTCTCTAAACTCGGCTGTTTTAGCTTTTAAATCTTCATCTGAAAGCGCTTCTAGCTGCGTTTCAAGTGCATTGATCAGTGCGACCGTCTTTCTTAGGTTTTTAATAGTGCGGTCATTGCGACTACCAAAAATCTTGGTAAATAAATTAGATATCATGATAAAACCGTTACAATGTGTTTTTTTGCTAGCCGTGCATCGGCTAACCCATTTTTTACAATTGATAATTAATGTATTCTTTAAATTAACCTTTAGGACACATTAATTAGCAATTTTGTATTAAGCTGCTTAAAAAGCACTGTTTATTACCTGCGCTACTATACCAGACTCTGCTAAACATCAAACTACCTCAATAAAAAGATCTTCATTTAAAACAGAAAAATGAGATCTCGCTCATAAAAATAGCGTTATGTAACGAAACTTGATTAAAACTGCAGATAAACAGATCCTAAAGATATGGTGCTGAATAAATTAAAAACAAGAGCAAAGCGCTTAAATTTCACCCTTAAACGCCTTGTTAGCAGCCATCGTTTTTTAAAGCTTAAATTGAGCAATCGTTTTATATATTACTCTCGGTAAGTCACTTAAGTCATACGCTTTATCTACATGTAATGAATGGTTGCGGTATCATTAAAGAGATTACTAATTGAAAAAAAGCGTGTGTAAATATCTTCTGCAACCAGCGTTTGCTAATATTATTTTTAGTCGCATAAAGAATTATATTTTTTATCGCTATAAAACGCGTTGATTGAGTTTTAATAAGGGTAAATAAAGTGCAAACCAACAAAGATAATTTAGTCGTTCTTGGCGCTGGCTGGCTTGGCCAAGCCTTATGTATTGATGCACAAAAACAAGGTTGGCAAGTGCAGGGGACTCATCGAAGTGACACTCATCAATTTGATTTTGAACGTCAGTTTGTTTTACAAAACGGCGAGTTGCAGCACCAAGTGGATTTACAAAATGCGTATTGGGTCTGTGCAATCCCGCCTCGCAGTCGAGATAGTCAAAGTGATTATCCGCAAGTGCTTGAGCAGGCGTTAAAGCTGGCAACTGAGCTTAATTGCAAAGGCTTTTTATTGTGCTCATCGACTGGGGTATATGACCAAGAACCTGGCGTTTATAGTGAAAGCAGCGATATATCAGGCACTAACGAGCGACAAATAAAGCTGTATGACGCCGAAGAGCAAGTGCTTGAACAGCAAGGTAAAGTGCTTCGCTTAGCTGGATTGTTGGGGCCAAATAGAGAGCCTGGTCGTTTTGTGGCGGGTAAAGAACTCAATACCTCTAGTAAGCAAGTAGTGAATATGGTGCATCAACAAGATGTGATCAATGCTATTTATGCGGTCCTTAATAACTGGTCGCAAGGACAGAGCATTTATAATGTGGTGAACCCAGCGCACCCGACCAAAGAAGATTATTATGCACAAAAGTGTGAGCTGTATGGCACACAAATGCCAAGCTTTAGTAGTAATGAGGTCGCTGAGCGCAAAGTTATTGGCTCAGCGATAGAAGCACTGGGTTTTAGTTATCAGTATGGTATTTAATAAGAAGGTAAGGGGGAGTGGCTTATGAAGTCACACAATTTACCTTCATTTAGTAGCGTGTTGGCCGCTTCAATATCGGGAGCAAAATACCGGTCTTTGTCGTAATAGCTAACATGTTGGCGTAGCAGTGCTTTGGCACTTTCTACTTTATCACACGCGCGTAGTGGCGCTCTAAACTCAAGCCCTTGGGCAGCACTGAGCCATTCTATGGCCAGTACGCCTTGCGTATTATTAGCCATATCAACCAGTCGTCGTGCTGCAAACGTTGCCATAGAAACATGGTCTTCCTGATTTGCTGAAGTCGGTAAGCTATCTACCGAGGCAGGGTGTGCTAAGGATTTGTTTTCAGAGGCGAGAGCAGCTGCGGTGACTTGAGCAATCATAAATCCTGAATTTACCCCACCGTTTTTTACTAAAAATGGCGGTAATTTAGATAAATTAGAGTCAATCAATAGAGCAATACGTCGCTCAGCTAAGGCGCCAATTTCAGCAATAGCAATTGCCAGGTTATCAGCCGCCATAGCAACGGGCTCAGCATGAAAGTTTCCGCCTGAAATAATATCCCCTATATCGGCAAATACGAGAGGGTTATCGGTTACCCCGTTTGATTCACAAAGTAATACTTCGGCGGCTTGGCGTATTTGGGTTAAACATGCACCAAGAACTTGCGGCTGGCAGCGCAGGCAATATGGGTCTTGTACTTTTTCACAATTAATATGTGAGTCACTAATTTGTGAGTGCGTATCGAGTAATTCTCTAAATACATGCGCGGTATCAATTTGCCCTTGTTGACCACGAACCTCATGAATACGAGCATCAAATGGTGCGCGACTGCCCATGGCCGCTTCTATACTGATAGAGCCAATTACACAGCTTTGTGCGTACAAGTCTTCGGCTCTAAATAATCCCTGAAGTGCAAATGCAGTAGAGGCTTGCGTGCCATTTAATAATGCTAAGCCTTCTTTTGCAGCTAATGTTAGTGGCTCAAGCCCTGCAATGTTGAGTCCTTGTGCAGCACTTATCAGCTCACCTTGGTAACGCATTTGCCCTTCACCTAATAAAGGCAAACACATATGCGCAAGCGGTGCTAAATCGCCCGATGCGCCCACGGAGCCCTTTTTAGGCACGCAAGGGTAAACTTCACTTTTAAGCAGCTGCATAAAAAACTCAAGCACAGCTAAGCGAATGCCAGAATAACCGCGCGATAAGGAGTTTATTTTTAGCGTGATCATCAACCTAACGGTGCTGTCATCCATTAACTCACCAATACCTGCGGCGTGTGAAAGCACTATACTGCGTTGTAATAGTTCGAGTTCATCGTCAGCGATTTTAGTATTGGCCAATAACCCAAAGCCAGTATTAATACCATATACAGTGCGATGTTCGTTTATCACGTTTTGTACTGTTTGGGCACTGGCTGCTATTTGCGCCTGTGCATCATTGGCCAGAGTTAAGTGTATGGCTGATTTGTTAATTTTTCTTAGCGTGTTTAAGTCAAGCTGACCCGGTTTGAGTGTATATGAAATCATGACTTGTCCTCATTAAGCATTGGTAAGTCTAGCTGCTGCTGTTGCGCACAGTTTTTTGCAATTTCATAACCCGCATCAGCATGGCGCATTACACCGGTCGCGGGATCGTTCCATAATACTCGAGCAAGACGCTGCTCTGCTTCATCGGTACCATCGGCAACAATCACTACGCCTGAGTGCTGGCTAAACCCCATGCCTACACCACCGCCATGATGAAGCGATACCCAAGTAGCACCGCCTGCGGTATTAAGCAGGGCATTTAATAGTGGCCAATCGGAGACCGCGTCGGAGCCATCTTTCATACTTTCAGTTTCACGGTTAGGACTGGCAACTGAGCCTGAGTCGAGATGATCTCGTCCAATAACTACCGGCGCTTTAAGCTCACCGCTTTTAACCATATCGTTAAAGGCAACAGCAAGGCGCGCTCTATCTTTTAAACCGACCCAACAAATACGTGCAGGCAAGCCTTGAAATTGAATTCGCTCACGCGCCATATCAAGCCAATTATGCAAATGCTTATCATCAGGAATTAGCTCTTTTACTTTTGCGTCTGTTTTGTAAATATCTTCAGGATCGCCAGATAGTGCTACCCACCTAAACGGACCAATCCCTTCACAAAATAATGGACGAATATAAGCAGGCACAAATCCAGGGAAATTAAATGCATTTGCTACGCCTTCTTCGAGCGCCATTTGGCGAATATTATTGCCATAGTCAGTAGTTGCTGCGCCCGCATCTTGCAGTGCCAACATCGCTGTTACTTGAACAGCCATTGACTGTTTGGCCGCTTTGACTACTGCTTGTGGATTATCGATTCGCATTTTTTCTGCATGCTCCATACTCCAACCTTGTGGTAGGTAGCCGTTAAGCGGATCATGGGCTGAGGTTTGATCGGTGACTATATCGGGAGTAATACCACTTTTTACTAAGGTACTAAAAACATCAGCCGCGTTACCGAGTAAACCCACAGAAAGCGCTTCACCTTTGACACAGGCATCGGTTATTAATTTTAATGCATGCTCAAGATCTGTCGCTTTTACATCGACGTATCCTGTTTTTATTCGAAAATCGATACGGCTTTCATCACATTCCACCACTAAGGCACTAAAGCCAGCCATGGTTGCAGCTAATGGTTGTGCACCGCCCATTCCTCCCAGGCCACCTGTTAACACCCACTTACCTTTGGCATCGCCTGAGAAATGTTGTTTTGCCATAGCTACAAAGGTTTCGTAAGTGCCTTGAACAATTCCTTGAGAACCAATATAAATCCAAGAGCCAGCGGTCATTTGGCCGTACATCATCAAGCCTTTCTTATCTAACTCGTTAAAGTGTTCCCAGTTAGCCCAGTGCGGAACAAGGTTAGAATTTGCAATTAATACCCGCGGTGCATTGCTATGAGTTTTAAATACCCCCACTGGTTTACCTGATTGCACCAATAAGGTTTCGTCATCTTCAAGGCGCTCAAGCGTCTCAATTATTTTGTCATAGCTTGGCCAATCACGGGCTGCACGGCCAATCCCGCCGTACACCACCAAAGCTTGAGGGTGCTCGGCAACATTAGGGTCTAAATTATTCATTAGCATGCGTTTAGCTGCTTCGGTTTGCCAGCTTTTAGTAGATATTTGATTGCCATGCTGTGCGCGTATTTCACGTTGTGTGTCCAGTCGATGATCCATTGTTCACTCCTGTTAAATAGTGTTAAGCGTTATGGGCTTTATTATTGTTTTTAAATGTTAATTGTCCGCCCAAGCGGTACTTACTACCCGGCGATATAAGTCGTGCAAAGCTAACAATCCCGTTAACCGACCAAGTGCGGCGTATTACTTGTAAGCATGGCTCTTCGTTATACAGGTTAAGCCATTGGCACATTTCACTGCTTGGTGTAATAGCCTCTACGGTGTGCCTTGCTTGTGTTAAAGGGGCAACCGTTGATAGGTATTCGTGTGGGGTGAGAGCGGTAAAATCTTGTTGTAAATAATCCTTGGCAAGTAACGGGTTTACAAAGCGTTCTTCAACTTGCAAGGGACTGTCGTTTTCGTTATGAATAATGACACTTCTATACACCACACTATCTACCTCAACACCTAAAGCAATAGCAATTGGCGCCACGGCATTGATTGATTCCAACACCTGTACTGTGCAGCTGTAGTTTCCGTTTCGCTCTTTGACTTCATGTGCAATGTTTTTTATTTCGAGTAATGATGATTGCGACTTAAAGCTTGCGACAAAAGTACCCAGCCCTTGGCTACGGGTTAAAATGCCTGTATCAGTTAGCTCACTTAACGCTCGACGTGCGGTCATTCTACTTACCGCAAACTGCTTTGCCAGTTCATTTTCTGAGGGCACGCGTTGGTTTTCAAGCCAAAGCCCACTGCGTATTTTGTCCACAATAAACTGTTTTATTTGTGTAAATTTAGGTGTTGGCATAGACGCTTTTGATGTATTAAAAATAAACAATACTTAATAAGATGGCATAATTACCTTGTATATACAAGATGTGTTGTTAAACTTGTTTGAACATTATCGCGGAGAAACTTATGCAAGCCACAGAATCTACAGAACAGTTAAATGATATCGATTTATTGCTCACAGATGCCAACATTGCCACTATGGATAGCAATATTGATGCGCCTTATGGGGCAATAGAAAATGCGGCGCTAGCTATTAAAAATGGCAAAATAGTGTGGCTAGGTAAGCAAGCTGACTTACCTAATTTTGATGTGTTAGCCACCCCGATATTAAGTGTAAAAGGGCAATGGTTAACCCCTGGCTTAATTGATTGCCATACACATTTAGTGTTTGCCGGTTCTCGTGCGCAAGAATTTGAGCAGCGTTTGCAGGGCGTGAGCTATCAGCAAATAGCCGCGCAGGGCGGGGGAATAGCAAGTACAGTTAAAGCAACCCGAGAGGCTGACCACGAACAGTTATTTGTAGCAACAAAAGAGCGTTTAAATGCATTGTTAGCTGAAGGGGTGACAACGGTTGAAATTAAGTCAGGATATGGGCTTGATATAGACAATGAGAAAAAAATATTGGAGGTGGCTAGGCTGTTAAATCAACATCATCCTATTGACGTGGTTAACACCTTTTTAGGGGCGCATGCACTGCCTCTGGAGTTTAAAAACCGCAGTGATGATTACATAGATTTAGTATGCAATGAAATGCTAAGCATGCTTGTTGAACATGACCTAGTGGACGCAGTTGACGTATTTTGTGAAGACATTGGCTTTAGCTACGCACAAACTCAACGCGTATTTGATGCAGCTAAAAAACAGGGTTTGGCAATCAAGTGTCATGCCGAGCAATTATCAAATCAACACGGTGCAGCGCTGGTAGCACAATACAATGGCCTGTCAGCTGATCATTTAGAATACCTTGATGAAGCAGGCGTTAAAGCTATGGCAAACGCAGGCACTGTGGCGGTATTACTGCCTGGGGCTTTTTATTTTTTAAAAGAAACGAAATACCCACCAATTGAACTGTTAAATAAATACAAAGTACCCATTGCGATCGCCAGTGACTTTAATCCCGGCACATCACCCTTATGTTCGTTGCAATTAATGATGAATATGGCCTGTACCTTATTTAATTTCACCCCAGAGCAGGCATTAACTGGCGTAACAGCACATGCGGCTCGTGCTTTAGGTTTTACTGATAGAGGGGTGTTAAAAGTTGGCGCTCGCGCAGATATAGCTCATTGGCAAATTGACCATCCTGCACAATTAAGTTATCAGTTTGGGGTAAATAAACTGTTAAATCTATGGATATTGGGTAAACTTAGTTAGTTTGTATAAAATTAACTCTTAAACCTATGTTTTATTTAATGTCAGTGAGTACGTCAGCTATGGATGGAACGTTATTTAGCTACATCAATTTAGCTATTTTTTTAAGTGGTGCACTTTTAATGGCAATGGTTGCCACGCTATTAACCGTTAAAAGTAACGTAATGAGACTCAGCTTTGTATGTACTGGGCTCATTGGCTTAGCTATGGTGAGTAGCGCAATACCCTGGCTCGCTATTTTACTAGCGCTAGGTTTTGGTTTTAATTTATATCAAGCGAAGTTACAAAAGCAAAAAAAACCACTTCTTATCAGTGCCTGTGCAAGCGCATTACTTGCTTTATTGTTAATAGGGTATCTCTTTTTTACGCTGCATTTAGCGTGGTTGCTCATGGCTATTTTACTGCTCTCAGTCAGTGGTTTTTTAGCTGATAATGAGCCTAAAACTACTGCGCCTTTAAAGCCACAAACCGAGCCTGAGGTGTATGTTGAAAACTCACCCTTAGCCAGCTTCCCCGATAAACAACAGTTACGTCAAAAGTATAATGAGCTTACTGATGAAGGTCCATTCAGAGCCGCACTTATTGTATTAAGGCTAGAGGGGTTTGCGCAGGTAAATCAACATATTGGACGAGATTTTGGTGACTTATTGTTGTCGCAGTCGGCAAATCGAATAAAAGACTTACTAGACAGTGATGAAGTGTTGTTCCTTGCTCCGCACGCTAAATTAGCGCATTTAGGCGGGTTAAATTTCGCGTTTATTTGTGTTCTACAAAGCCATAATCATTTACATCAACAGCTTATCAAGCAAATTATTGGCGCTACATTAAAGCCCTTTAACGTGGCAAATTGCACTATTGAAGTAAAGGTAAGAGCCAGTTATGTTCATTGCGATCAACAAAGTACGAACTTTGATGATTTAATTAGTCATGCTTACTTGGCACTTGATAGTCAGCCAAGCAAACAAATAGTGGCTTATCATCAACAAATGACGGTTGAGCATTTAGAGCAACAAGCGCGATTAACAGAGCTTGCGAATATCAGCTTTGCTGATGAGTTTGAGCTGTTTTTTCAACCCGTTATTCGCAACGGCGATGGTCAAATTGAATTTTTAGAATTGTTATTGCGTTGGCAACACCCCACGCAAGGCACCTTATCGGCAAGCCGATTTATAAATGATATTAGAATTGCAGGGCTTGGTTATTCACTGGCTACCTTTGTTATAGAGCGTGCTGGCGAATTAGCGATGGCACTTCGTATGGAAGGGATGTCGGTGCCTTTGAGTGTTAATTTATTTGGCCCAGAAATGCTCAATGAAGAGTTTGTTGATTTTGTTTACGGAGTAATTGGTGAGCATCAACTAAGACCAGGCGATTTAATTATTGAATGTCCGCTTCATGTTTTTACCAGCCTAGATGATAAAGGCAGAGCCATGATCGCAAGGCTTAACAGTTTAGGTTTAAAAGTATGCGTTGATGGCTTGGGAGATAACCCCGTATTGCTGTCTAAATTACCAAGTTTAGCGGTGGAGTATATTAAGGTATCTCCGGCCTTAACTGCTGACTTTAGTAATCAAAATAATATACGCAGCTTAGTAAGCGGCATGGTAGAAATGCATAATCAGCAACAAACAAAAGTGATTTTTGAAGGTGTTGAAACACTGGACCAACTTAAATTTGTGAAAAGTTTGAAAGCTTATGCCTCACAAGGCTACTACTTCGGACACCCTTTAAGTAGCTTAGGGTTAATGAGTTGGTTTAAACAGTGGTTACAGGCACAAGAAGACTAGGGAAGATTAGATTTTTTGCTTTGTTTGCAGGTAGGTATTTACTAAGGCGCTGATAACTTGACCACATTGTAATTTACCCGCAGCAAGAGAGTGAGGATGTTGCGACGGTGCTGCTTCGCATAAATGTAAATAAGCACTGTGATGATTGCTTGCAGCTAAATAAACATAATGCTCGCCATCGCTAACATCAAAACCGCAATAATTAAATGCGCTTGCAGGCATGTTGGTTAGGCTATCTAAATCAACTTCTATTCCTAACGGTGCGTTATCAAATGCGTTTAGTGCATTGTTAGTTGCCTCCGTTAAACTTATTTCTCGCCTAACATTAATCGCTTGATAGCTGGTGAAACTAAATTTTGCACTTTGTATCGCATTAAAAATTTGTTGATTATTTTTAAGCTCATGTAAGCCAATTACATGGTAACTGTTAAGGTGCTGCTCTTGATAGGCGTAGTGAAAACCATTGCCACTGTGTCTGCCTTCACACTCTCTAAAGTCGGCATGGGGGTCTAAATTAATGGCGTTAATTGCGCTGTTTTTATATTTTGCAAGCGAGCGAATAATACCTAAGCAGTTGTTATGTCCGCCACCAATAATGATGGGTTCAAGACCGGCTTTAAAAATCATGCTTAAAATTGCTTCAACCCGCACATCAATCTCAGCGCACAACTGACGTAATTGGTCTAAATCGAGAGGATTTTGGTTATCAAGCGGGTGTGCTTGTTCCATTAAGTCATCAAGGTTTACTTCGCCAAGGAGTAACACTTTTTGCATGGCAATAGCGTGATTGTGAGGTTGGTTTAAAAAGTGTTGTAAAAAAGCGGGCCAAGCATGCTGTGCTCCGCCTTTACCTAAATTAGCTCTAGGTCCAATGTCTTCGCAAACGCCCAGTAAAACAAAGCGCATACCAAACTGTGCAGCATCAGTAAGCGCTTGTTGTATATTAACGTTTGCGTCAAGTAATGCCATTGACTGCCACGCTTTTTGTTCACCTGCACGGTTAGAACAAATGCGCTTGAGCGTGCTTTCGTTATATACTTTAAGGTGTGCTGTCACGCTACAGCTCTATTATTTCTAGCTCTAATTCTTCAGCAGAAAGTACAATACCTGTACTGTCGGCATAAACAAAATCATCATCGAAAAATGATACACCCGCAAAGTTAACGCCTATGCCGCTTTCACCCGCGCCTTCACTGTCAGCTGCAACCGGAATTGATCCAATGGCTTGAATTCCTAAATCCAGTTCTTCAAGTTCATCAACATGACGCAGTGCACCATATACAATAATACCTTGCCAATTGTTTTCAAGTGCCAGCTCAGCCAGTTCAATATCAATTAAGGCTCTGCGAGTGGAGCCTCCACCATCAATAAGTAAAATCTGATCTGTACCATCTTGAGAAAGCAATTGACGGATCAGTTCATTATTTTCAAAACATTTTACCGTTTTAATGCGGCCACCAAAACTGTGTCGACCACCAAAGTTGATGAACATAGGTTCAAGCACGTCAACCACATCAGCGAAATGGTCACATAAATCAGAAGTGCTGTAATCCATTATTTTATCCTCAAAAGATACATAAGTTAGTAACTTAGTATACCCTCCTTATATTCAATAACAACGACTTAATTGCAGTAAATTTAGCCAGAAATAGAACTAAATCAATAACACGACTCATAATTTTTTAATAAAATTGTCATCTTTATAAATAAATTTTTTTAAGCTATGGACTGAGCGCTTATAAGTGCGAGAGATGTAAGTTCTGATTGGCGAGACTGTTAAAATTAAACAATACTGTGATCAGGCCGATGATTATATTGTCCATTTGTATAAAGGGAGTTTGTAAATGGTTAAATTTTACTGGTAGCCCTTTTTTATGGTTTTTAATGATAGGCATTATTGTTTATTTCATGTAACAAAATTATGTTAATACAAGAAAGCATCACGTTATACTGAACTGGCAAATTTAATTTAGGTATTTACAATGAACTTTTTACAGAATCTAACGATTAAACGTCGTTTACAATTTAATGCATTAATCGTTGGCTTAGCCATGATTGTTATGCTGTGCATCATCATTTATGAAGCACGTATTATGCTTAAATTAAATGAAACTATTCAGTACGCTGAAGAGCTAGATGTGCATGAGCTTTCGATGCGTAAATACGAAAAAGACTTTTTGTTTTACAAAGATGAGTCTAGTTTAGAGCTATTTGCACAAGAATATAAAAAACTACAATTTAAACTAGAAAAGCTATCTGTTTTATCTGCAGATTTAAATATTGCTACGGCTCAGGTCAATCAATTTTCTACGTTAACCCAACAGTACTATGACGACTTTCAAAATGTTGTAAAACTACAGCGTAAAATCGGGTTGCACCCAAAAGACGCTTTATATGGCGAGCTGCGAGAAGCAGTTCATAAAATAGAAACATTGCTTAGTGAGCAAAATAATTACCAATTACTCACCACTATGCTACAGCTACGCCGAGCTGAAAAAGATTTTATGTTACGTTTAGATACCAAGTATTTAGATCGATTTAATAAATTAGCAAGCGAGTTGAAACAACAAGTAAATACTGCAGAGCTACCCAATAATACACGTAATCAATTAGCCTCGTTAATGGCTAACTACCAAAATAAATTTACTGCATTGGTAGAGGCGCAGGTGGAATTAGGCGTCGATTTAGATTCGGGTGCCCTAGGGAAAATGAGAATAAGCGTCAAGAAAAGTGATGAAGTGGTTACTTTGATCACTAATGCGACTAAACAGCAAGTAACTGAAACGGCGCAGCAGGCGCAATTATTAGCAATAGTCATATTTATAATTGCAGGTATCATCGTTATGCTACTTGTGTACTTAACCAGTCGTTCAATTATCCAGCCTATTGAAAAAGTTTATCAAGCAATAGATCAGATCAGACGAAACAATGACTTAAGCTTATTCATAGAGCACAAAGGGAAAGGTGAAGTAACGAGGATGACCATAGACTTTAATAGTTTAATTAGTGACTTTAAAGATCTCATCTATGAAGTAAATACGGCTCTAACAACGCTTAATATAGCAACAGAGAATCTATCTGAAACAACCTCAGCGACTAGCTCTGGTATGCAAGAGCAATTACATGAAGCGGATATGGTAGCAACCGCTGCTACAGAAATGCAGGCAACGATTCAAGATATTTCACACAATACTGAAGCCGCCGCTAAAAAAGCTGAATCGACCAATGTAAGCGCCCAGCAAGGTCAGGTTGAAGTTGAGTCAACCATTAAGCATATTAATGCCTTATCTGATTCACTTGGTAAAGCTTCCAGCGTGGTGTCTCAGCTAGAAAAAGATGGTGAAACCATAGGTTCTGTGCTTGATGTGATACGTGCGATTGCAGAGCAAACTAATTTACTTGCTTTAAATGCTGCCATTGAAGCGGCGAGAGCGGGTGAACAAGGTCGTGGCTTTGCGGTTGTTGCAGATGAAGTGCGCTCACTTGCACAGCGTACGCAGGAGTCAACCAGCGAAATAGAAGGCATTATTAACACCCTACAACAGCGTACTCAAGAAGTTGTGAGTATCATGCACCAATGTCGTACTCAAGGTGGCGAAAGTGCTACACAAGCAACAAAAGCGGGTGAGCTGCTAGGATCAATTACCATTGATGTGCAAACTATTATGGAAATGAGTACACATATTGCTACTGCTATTGACGAGCAAAGTCAGGTGGCTTCTGAGGTAAATAAAAACGTGGTCCGTATTCGAGATATTGCAGAGGGGGCTGCGGCTCACTCACAAACTAATGCGCAAACCAGTGAAGAGGTCTCTGAGCAAGCAAGGGTACTTCATCAAGCAATTTCAAAATATAAGGTTTAACTACTAACAGAAAAAAGTGGCTTAATTGCCGCTTTTTTCTCATTCACAGAGTATAAGTTCAGACTAAATACTAGGGGACAAACTTTATGGGTACGCTGTCTTTGTTGTTTTCATGTTGTTTAACACGTTCTAAATACGTATCCCATAAGCTCGTTTGTTCAGCTTGTAACTTAGCAAAATATTGCCAGCTGAACAGCCCGCTATTATGGCCATCGTCAAACTCTAAACGTAACGCGTAATGCCCTACTGGCGTAATGGTTTTAATTCCCACTGCTTGTTTATTTAGTACTAACTTCATAGGCTCAGTTCCATGGCCTTGAACCTCTGCTGAGGGAGAGTGTACCCGTAAAAATTCAGCGCTAAATATAACTTCAGAGTTATCATCAAAATAAACATCTAAATTTTTACTCACACTATGATAGTGCACTTTTGTAACTTGTTTCATCGTCATCTCGCTTACAAAAAAGCCTCCATATTGGAGGCTTTTAGTATAACTGTTTGTGTTTTCAATTAAAGAATAAAACGACTTAAGTCTTCATCTTCAACTAGCGCACCTAAGTGTTTTTCAACGTAGGCGGCATCAATAACAAGGCTTGAACCCGCTTTTTCAGAAGCGTCATATGAAATCTCTTCCATTAGCCTTTCCATAACTGTATGAAGGCGACGAGCACCGATATTTTCGGTTTTTTCGTTTACTTGCCATGCTGCCTTAGCAATACGCTCAATTGCGTCGTCGCTAAATTCAATAGCGACTTGTTCTGTTTTGAGTAGCTCGCGTTGTTGCTCAGTAAGTGACGCGTGTGGCTCAGTTAATATACGTTTAAAGTCATCGGCTGTGAGTGCTTCAAGTTCAACACGAATAGGTAAACGGCCTTGTAACTCAGGGATCATGTCTGATGGTTTAGACATTTGGAATGCGCCTGAGGCAATAAACAACATGTGGTCAGTTTTTACCATGCCGTGCTTGGTATTAACGGTAGAGCCTTCAATAAGCGGAAGTAAATCACGTTGTACACCTTCACGACTTACATCTGGGCCAGAGGCTTCACCACGTTTACAAATTTTGTCTATTTCATCAATAAACACAATGCCGTTTTGCTCTACTGCAAAAATGGCCTGTTCTTTTAATTCTTCAGGATTAACCAGTTTACCGGCTTCTTCTTCAGTAAGTAACTTAAACGCTTCTTTAATTTTAAGCTTACGCTTAGTGCGTTTATCACCACCCATGTTTTGAAACATTCCCTGTAACTGGTTGGTCATTTCTTCCATACCAGGAGGAGCCATAATTTCAATATTAGGTTGAGCTTGGGCTAAATCAATATCAATTTCTTTGTCATCTAATTGGCCTTCGCGTAACTTTTTACGAAACGATTGGCGTGTCGATGAATTTTCATCGCGCTGAACTTCACCGTATTGATCTTTCGCTGGAGGCAGTAATACATCTAAAATACGTTCTTCAGCCGCTTCTTCAGCGCGATGTTTGAACTTTTTAGTTTGTTGCTCTCGTGTCATTTTAATTGAAACATCAACTAAATCACGGATGATAGTTTCAACTTCTTTGCCGACATAACCTACTTCTGTAAATTTAGTGGCTTCAACTTTAATAAAAGGTGCGTTGGCAAGCTTTGCTAAACGACGAGCAATCTCGGTTTTACCTACACCCGTAGGGCCAATCATTAAGATGTTTTTTGGCGTTACTTCTGCGCGTAAGTCTTCGTTTAACTGCATACGGCGCCAGCGATTACGAAGGGCAATAGCAACCGCTTTTTTCGCTTTAGCTTGGCCAATAATATGTTGGTCTAGCTCATGAACAATTTCTCTTGGGGTCATATCAGACATAGCGAGTTCCTATTACAATTCTTCGATAGTTTGGAAGTTATTCGTAAATACACAGATGTTGCCAGCAATTGTTAGACTTTTCTCTACAATTTCACGAGCACTTAAGTCGGTATTTTCTAATAAGGCGGTTGCAGCTGATTGCGCAAAGTTACCGCCGCTGCCAATTGCGATTAGGTCATTTTCTGGTTGCACCACGTCACCGTTGCCGGTAATAATTAGCGAAGCTGTTTCATCAGCAACAGCAAGTAAAGCTTCAAGTTTACGCAGGGCACGATCGCTACGCCAATCTTTAGCCATTTCTACAGCCGCTTTAGTGAGGTTACCTTGGTGCATTTCTAGTTTGCTTTCAAAACGTTCGAAAAGAGTAAAGGCATCAGCAGTGCCGCCAGCAAACCCAGCGATAACTTTGCCATTATAAAGACGTCGAACTTTTCGGGCATTGCCCTTCATTACTGTGTTACCAAGAGATACTTGGCCGTCACCACCAATAACAACTTTGTCATCACGGCGTACACTTACGATTGTAGTCATGTTATTCCTCATCATCGCGCTGCAAGGGGCAGCGCGTAAAAATCGATTATGAAGAGGTTATATGGGTGAATGGTTTAAATTCAAGTCCAGCCCCAAATTCCGCAGCCGACAATATTAATTCGTTTAAGTTTGTTCTTGTCACTTTCTGCATGACGCTTGGTTTCATAAGGCCCTAAACGCACTTTGTACCAAATACCATTGCTGCCTGTGGTTTTTTTGATTTCTGAAATTAATCCTGCAAACGCTATTTTAGCTTTTAAGGTTTCAGCTTGCTGATGGGTTCTAAATGAACCACATTGCATGACATAAGGACCTTTTTGTTCAAGTTCTTTTACTTCAACCTGAATCTCATGCTCTTTAATTTCTTTAATAAATTTAGGTGGCCGCGGTTTAGCTATTTCTACTTGTTTTTCGGGTGTTGGATTTGCTTGCTTTTCAACAAGCTCTGGGTCGGCATTGTTTTTAACAAACCAGAGTCCGTATGCAAAACCACCGACTAGTAACAAGGCAATAATGATTAACAAAAACGGGAAGGGTTTTTTTGCCGGCTCTTGTTTAGTATTTTTTCTATTTTTTGGTTTTTTATTAATATAATCGTGCTGTGCCATGGTGTTATATGTGGCCTTACCTAAATCATGTCTGTAGGGTCTACGTCTAAACTCCAGCGAACTTTTTGTGCAAGTTTGCTAGTGCTGAGATAATCAACCATTTGCGCGAGATACTGATGTAGTATGCGTCGATCTTGCGCTTGAATATGTAATTGAAAACGATACATTCCCGCAATTTTTTCTAAAGGCGCGGGGATCGGTCCGAGCAATTGTATACCAGATACCCCATTGACAGGAACCAAATCCGTTAGAAAGTCGACGACTTGCTTTATGTTATGCCCTTGTGCGCGAACAATTGCCATACTCGTAATAGGTGGCAACTGTGCATCACTTCGCTCAGTGAGTGCAAAGCGGGCAAAATCTTGATAGCCATTATTAACTAAGTCTTGTAATAAGGGGTGCTCAGGAAAGTGCGTTTGTAATAATACTTCACCGGGTTCGCCAGAACGTCCCGCGCGTCCTGCAACTTGTGTTACTAATTGTGCTAAATGCTCAGTAGCCCTAAAGTCACACGAATACAAACCACTATCGACATCTAAAATAAGTACTAGGCTAACATCAGCAAAATGGTGGCCTTTTGCCAGCATTTGCGTACCAACTAAAATACGTGCGCCGCCTTGGTTTATTTCATCCAGTGCTTTTTCAAGGCTACCTTTACGCCGAGTTGAGTCACGGTCGATACGGCTGATCGGGGTGTCTGCAAATTCACTACTTAAAAACTCTTCTATTTGCTCGGTGCCTTTGCCGTTAGGAAATATTTGCGTACTGCCACAGTCAGGGCATTGATGCGGTACATGATATTGATCGCCACAATGGTGGCAAATCATTTGGCCTATTGCCTTATGGAAAGTCGCACTGGTGCTGCATCGGCTACATTCACTCAACCAACCACATTCATGACAAATCAAGGTAGGAGAAAACCCACGGCGATTTAAAAATACCATCACCTGCTTTCCTCTATTTAGGTGCTGGCGCATTATTGCAAGACTGGCATGCGCAATACCGGCTCGATCAGGCTGACCTTTCATGTCGAGCAGCTTAAACTGATTATCGGTGGCGGTTTGCGCGCGCTCACTTAATGTGAGTAACTGGTATTTGTTATTAATTGCTTTATGCAGTGTTTCTAATGCCGGCGTGGCGCTACCTAAAATAAGTGGAATTTGATGCTGATAGGCACGATACGCAGCTAAATCACGGGCATGATAGCGTAAAGTGTCTTGTTGTTTAAATGAGGCATCATGCTCCTCATCAACCACAATCATCCCGAGCTTTAAAAATGGCAGAAAAATACTCGAACGGGTGCCTATAACAATGGCACAACTGCCTTTTTCACAAAAGCGCCATGTTTGTAGACGTTCGTTATCGGTTAATGCCGAGTGCCATAACATAATAGGGGTGTCAGGAAAGCGACGTCTAAAACGATTGACCGTTTGAGGCGTTAGCCCTATTTCAGGAACAAGCACTAGCGCCTGTTCGCCACGTTTTAATACTTCTTCTAGGCATTGTAGGTAAACTTCGGTTTTTCCGCTGCCAGTGACACCTTCTAGCAAAAAGCTCTTAAACCCAGTACTTTGATTAATTGCAGTGCAGGCAATGGCTTGCTCTTTATTCAAACGAGGTTTGCTGCCAACCGTTGGCGAGGTATGTTGCCATTGATTGTCGTGTTCAATGGTTTGAATTATTAGCTCTTTATCTAAAAGGGTATCAATGGTTTTTTTATTAAACCCGAGGGCTTTGAGTTCGGTTAATGATGATTTACCGGATGCTGATAATTGCTTAAGCAGATTAAGCTGTGTTTTAGCTTTTAAAGACGGTAAAAGTGCCCCCTTTTCGCTTAATGTCACCATGTTTATACTGGTTTTATCAGGGCACTCACCTTGGCGCAGTGCACTGGGCAATGCAATATGAATAGTTTCACCGAGTGGATAGCAATAATAACGCGCTGTAAACTTCAGTAGCTCTAAATGCTGCGCAGATAACACCGGTGAGTCGTCAATAACTTCAATAATAGATTTTATTTTGCCTTCGGGGACTGCTGTATCCGCTTTTAAGCTAAGAATAACCGCTACTTTACGTTGATTGCCAAAAGGGACTAACGCGCGCATACCAGGCTGTAATTGAGTCAGCGGTACTAATTGCTCATCCACTTTATAATCAAAGGTGCGAGGCAAGGGGACTTTTATTGCAACTTCAGCAAAATGCATAACAACTCAACCAATTAACGTAATGGTTTAATGTACTAAAAATAGCATTAAAAGCCTACCGACAAATCAGTAATGAATAGGTGTTTGCCGAGTTTTTAGCAAAAAGGGTAATTAAAGCTTGTGTGCGTGCGGGTTGTTGGATAAAATTCGCGACCAATAAATTTGTTTTAACGACGTATGGTGCCAGACTTCGGGTTTGGAGAGCGATGCGGCCTTAACTAGAGGTTCCTATGAAAGAAGGTATTCACCCTAAGTACGAAGTAATTTCTGCAACTTGTTCATGCGGAAACAAATTCGAAACTCGTTCTACTCTGTGTAAAGACATTCACTTAGACGTATGTTCTGCGTGTCACCCGTTTTACACTGGTAAGCAAAAGATTTTAGACACTGGCGGCCGTGTTGATCGCTTCAACAAGCGCTTCGGTGCACTTAGCAGCAAAAAATAATTTTTTGTTTCTATGTAAAAAAAGCACCTTAGGGTGCTTTTTTTGTGGCCAAAATTTACTTTCCTATCTGCTTTCTTAGCAATTTTGTATTTATTTTTTTTGCATAACTATTTCCTGTTCTTATTCTGAGTATGCATAAACATTTGCAGACAAAACAGCCAATATTCTCTATATTTTTATTTGTTAAACTTTAAAGATGGTACTCAAATGCAGGTAACGTGAGGTTATTTGTGTTTAAAGTTAAATAAAATTCGGTATTTCACTATTTTAATTTAAGACTAAAAAATACGCTTTATAAAAATAGAACAAGGGCAAAAAGTACCTGTGTTTTTCATTTTTATGACGAATTTATATTTTAAAAATGTCAGGATAATCTAGGGAAGTTGCTGATAAATCACTTAAAATTAACAGTTCTAGCATATAACAGGATAGACCTGATATTGCTTGGAATTTAAAAATAATAAAGGTATCGTAGATTAAAACTACCTCTCACTTTAACTTAAATTGCAGGATATAATCGCGTTATGTCAGATTTTCGTGAACAAGCACTACATTACCATGCCCATCCCG
Source organism: Pseudoalteromonas sp. 2CM36K (assembly GCF_023161865.1). Lineage (NCBI taxonomy): Bacteria > Pseudomonadati > Pseudomonadota > Gammaproteobacteria > Alteromonadales > Pseudoalteromonadaceae > Pseudoalteromonas > Pseudoalteromonas sp. 2CM36K. The sequence goes on along the minus strand of NZ_JALNTK010000008.1, from coordinate 80,603 downwards.
TTCCAGGTAAAATCAGTATTGAGCTGACCAAGCCCGCTGAGACGGTTAAAGACCTCGCGCTCGCATACAGCCCCGGTGTCGCAGAACCTGTTCGTGAAATTGCCGCTGATCCAGCAAATGCCTACAAATATACTGGTAAAGGAAATATGGTTGCGGTTATTACTAACGGCACCGCAATTTTAGGCTTAGGTAATTTAGGTCCACTCGCTTCAAAACCCGTTATGGAAGGTAAAGCGCTACTATTTAAGCGTTTTGCAGGGTTAGACTCTATAGATATTGAAGTTAAGCACCGTACTACCGAAGACTTTATTAACACGGTGGCTAATATTGCCGACACCTTTGGTGGAATTAATTTAGAAGATATTAAAGCGCCAGAGTGTTTTGAAATAGAAAAAGCGCTTATAGAGCGTTGTAGCATTCCTGTTTTTCATGATGATCAGCATGGTACGGCTATTGTAACGGCTGCGGGTATGCTAAACGCGCTGGAAGTACAGGGCAAAGCAATTGAAGATGCAATTATTGTATGTTTAGGTGCCGGCGCTGCAGCTGTTGCCTGTATGGAGCTTTTAATTAAGTGTGGCGCGTTGCGTGAACATATTTATATGTTAGATCGCAAAGGAGTTATTCATACGCGTCGTGATGACTTGAATGAATATAAGCAATTATTTGCAAACAATACCGATAAACGTACTTTACAAGATGTAATTGAAGATGCCGATGTGTTTGTGGGTGTATCGGGCCCTAATTTATTAGCCCCTGAAGATTTAAAATTAATGGCTGATAGACCCGTGGTATTTGCTTGTTCAAACCCCGATCCTGAAATCGATCCGCAATTAGCACACGCTGCACGTAACGATTTAATTATGGCTACAGGTCGCTCTGATTATCCGAATCAAGTTAATAACGTATTGTGTTTTCCGTTTATTTTCCGTGGTGCGTTAGATGTACGTGCCAGTGAAATAAACGACGAGATGAAAATTGCTGCTGTGGAAGCAATTCGCAGTATTGCTAAAGAGCCCGTGCCGACTGAAGTGCTTACTGCCGCAGGCATCGACAAATTAGAGTTTGGTGCTAAATATATTATACCAAAACCAATGGATCCACGTTTGTTACCACGCATAGCTAAAGCGGTTGCGCAGGCGGCGGTAGACTCTGGTGTGGCACAAATTGATATGCCAGAAAACTACATGGCGTAATTGTTACGTGTAAATTAGCGCAAAAAAAACCTCAGCATTTGCTGAGGTTTTTTTTTGTATAAAGACCCTTCTAGTCTTCATTTAAAATAGGCACTTCTAGTCCCATTTCTTGCATTATTTTCTTCACTTCTTCAGGTACTTTTTCTGCGTTATCTTTACGCAAATCATCATCATTAGGCAGCGGTTGCCCGGTAAACGCATGCAAAAACGCTTCGCATAAAAGCTCGCTATTTGTTGCATGACGTAAGTTGTTTATTTGACGACGAGTACGTTCATCAGTTAATACTTTTAATACATTTAGCGGGATCGAAACGGTGATCTTCTTTACTTGTTCGGATTTTTTCCCGTGTTCTGCGTATGGGTGAATATATTCACCATTCCATTTAGCCATAAGATGTATCGTTGCCTCAGATTATAAATTGCTCACACAGCATCAAAGCGTGTAAATATGCGTGAAATTCTATCGGTTTAAAAAAGATAGTCAAATACTAGTTATTTAGCTATCTAGACATTTAAATGTTTTGACATCTTAAATTGCATGCGCTACCTTTTAGACGTCTAAACATCCAAACCAGTAAAGGTAGCGAAAATGAGTGAAAAAAATAAGGCAACAATTGCTGTTCGTAGTGGAATAGAAGCCGACAAGCAGCATGGTGCGGTTGTTCCACCGCTTTATTTATCAACAACTTACTCATTTGCTGACTTTGATACAAAGCGCCAATATGATTATGGCCGCAGTGGTAACCCTAATCGTGACATTTTGGCTGAGGCGCTCACGGAGCTTGAAGGTGGCGCTAAAGGCATTATTACCGCAACAGGCATGGCAGCCGTTCACCTAACAACACAATTACTTAATAGTGACGATACGTTAGTGATCCCTCATGACTGTTATGGGGGCAGCTATCGCTTATTTACTTCGCTAGAAAAGCGCGGCTTATTAAAACTAGAAGTGGTCGATTTTACCAAAAGCGACAGTTTGACACGCATCCTTGCTATTAAACCTAAGCTGATTTGGATTGAAACACCTAGCAATCCTATTTTACGCTTAACAGATATTAAAGCGGTAACTGATACAGCTAAACAGTGTGGTGCACTCGTTGCCGCCGACAACACATTTTTATCGCCAGCATTACAAAACCCGATTAAGTTTGGCGCTGATATTGTGGTGCACTCAACCACAAAATATATCAATGGCCATTCAGACGTTGTTGGTGGCGCGGTTATCGCAGCGACTGCTGAGTTAGGTGAAGAGTTAGCGTGGTGGGCAAATAACATTGGCATCACCGGCGCGCCATTTGATAGCTATTTAACTCTCAGAGGCTTACGTACTTTAAACGTGCGTTTAAGGCAACACCAAGAAAATGCACTCGCCATTGCACAGTATTTAGAACGTTCCCAGTTTGTTGCCCAAGTTTACTACCCAGGTCTTGAATCACACTCTCAACATGCGCTAGCTAAGGCGCAGCAGCTTGGCTTTGGTGCTATGGTTAGTTTTGATATAAAAGGCGATATAAACGATGCTGCAGCGTTTTTAACGCGCTTAAATGAATTTAGCTTAGCGGAATCATTAGGTGGAGTAGAAAGTTTGATTTGTCACCCTGCGACTATGACCCACGCCGGCATGGACGCAACCGCGCGTGCAGAAGCCGGAGTAGGCGACACGCTTATTCGTATCTCGGTGGGTATTGAAGATGTAAATGATTTACTCGCTGACTTAGACAGGGTATTTAATTTGGTGCGCCCAGGGCAAGCCGATCCCGGCCTATCGGCAAAAAGTGGTGCTAGTGAATCATTTGGTTCAGCAAAGTTAAACGCGGCGCATCCGGCGTTATGGTAGTGCATACCATTCTTCAAAATACGAAACATAAATGCGAGTCGGTATTAATATGGTAAATCAGGTTCATAAATTTGGTGGTTCGAGTTTAAGCTCAGCGGATCGCTTTAAAAGTGTCGCAAATATTATTTTAACTCACGCTCACGCTGGGGATTGTGTGGTGGTATCGGCCGCCGGTAAAACCACCGATACCTTAGTTAAACTGTGGCAAAGCTATCAACAGCAAGACACTCAAGCTATTGCTGATATTGTATTGCTATTGAGCAACCATCAAATAGCTCTAATTGAGCAATTATTAATAGCTAACGCTAAGCACCATGCGCTTGATTTACTTGAAACTGAGCTCAGTATTATTACCAAGCAGGCTAAGCAAGGGACATTAGCTGAAGCTGCGTTATTAGCCCATGGTGAATTGTGGTCTGCAAGGTTACTAAGCGCTTACTTAGAACAACTTAACGTTAGCGCTTGTGCCCATGACGCTAGGCAGTTATTTACGTTAGATGCCGGACAGCTGCAGCATGCTAATAATCAGCAGCAGTGCTTAAAAGCCATACAGACGAGTAAAATTAATGTAGTTACAGGGTTTATTGCGGCTGATTTACATGGTGAAACAGTGACCTTAGGGCGAAATGGCAGTGATTACAGTGCCACTTTATTAGCGCGGTATTGCAATGCTAAAAAAGTCTCTATTTGGACTGACACTCAAGGTGTTTTTAGTACTGATCCGCGTAAGGTTGCTAATGCGGTTAAGTATGCGCGAGTGTGCCGTGATCAAGCTAATTTATTAGCGAGGTTAGGTAATCCAGTATTACACGCTAAAACATTATCGCCATTAAAAGGTACCGATATAGAATTAGTTGTTCGCAGTAGTTACGATCCTCAAGGCAGTCATACCGAAATAGTTAAACTAGGAATGAGTAAACAAAAACGCTTTTTAACCACAGTAAATAATGTGGATTTACTCATTGTTGATGATCTGAGTGAAGGCGAAGTAGCACATGTTAGCCAACTTATTCAGCATAGTTTGCATCACTTTGAACACGAAGGCGAAATCTACTTACTAGTCCCTGCGTCAGCGACACATCAGGTGGCTAATTATTTTGCTGGCCGCGCCAATATTAGTGAGTCAAACTTAAATGGGGTGGCGATTATTGCACCTGATCAAGAGGTAGCGCCGCTTGGTAAGCAAAGTGAAGCCTTATTACAAACACAATCTATCCAGCCTCGGTTTACCCATTACGGTGAGGGATATACGTTACTATTAACCGATCAAGTACTTGAAAGTGATGTGCTGAGCCTGTTACATGACAAGCTCATTAATAAAGCACAAGAAATAGCTTTAATTATTGCAGGACTTGGTAATGTAGGTGCTGAGTTTATGCGCCAATTACCTGCTCAACTAGCACGCTTATCAACTGATTTTAACGTCAAGTTAGTAGCGCTTTTACGCTCAGAGCAGATGCTGGTGAATGCTAATGGATTAGACTGTGAAAGCTGGCAACTTCAATGGGAAAACCATGCAAGCTCCTATAAACAAGCCGATTTATTGTCATACATAGATACTCTTGAGTATGAACATAAAATAGTGATCGACATGACCGCAAGTGAATATTTTAGTCAGCTTTATAGTAAGTTAGTTGAATTAAACTGCCATCTAATTAGTGCTAATAAATACGCGGGAACCGCATCGCTTTCGTGGTATCAAACACTACGTGAAAGCCTTGCTCAACGTGGCTTACATTGGCGTTATAATGCAAGTGTAGGGGCCGGACTACCGATTAATTTTGCCTTGGCTGATTTACAAAATAGTGGCGATAAAATAACGCGAATAGAAGGCGTGTTTTCAGGCACGCTGTCATGGTTATGCAGTATGTATGATGGCAGTAAAGCGTTTTCAGATTTAGTTCTAGAAGCGCAAGCTTTGGGGTTCACAGAGCCTGATCCTCGAGAAGACTTATCTGGACGAGATATGCAACGTAAGTTGCTTATTTTAGCGCGTGAATTAGGTATTGAATTGGAACTTGATGACATTTCTTTATCCGCATTGATGCCCGATGAGTTAAGTGCTGGCAGCTGGAATGACTTTATTGATAATAAGGCTCGTTTAGATGCGTTTATTGAGCAGCATGCGCAAGCGGCTCAGCAACAAAATGCTGCACTGTGCTACACCGGGTTATTAGAGTTTGAAAACAACACGCTAAACGTTAAGGTAGGGATTGCCTATGTACCAAAAAGCGAAGCGGTTGCGAATTTGACCCCTGGCGATAATATTTTTGTGATTAATACCCAGTGGTATAACCAAAACGCATTAGTGATACAAGGCCCCGGTGCGGGTAAAGAAGTGACTGCTGCTGGCGTTCACTCTGACTTATACTGGCTGGTACAAAATATTAGTTAGACCATCAAAAAGGCCGCTAATTAGCGGCCTTTTCATTGTTCACTATATTTAAAATAGCTCTTCTTCAGTTTTAGTGTTTTCTTCAAATATATCATTTGGTTGTGATAACACATACTTGGTAGGAGCGGTGCCTTTTTCAAAGTATTCAAAACGGCTGGTGTAATCGTTTTTATGACTTAATAACCCGGTTTCTAAATCAATACGAATAGAAACTAAGCCTTCAGGTGGTTCGATTGGCGCAGCAGGTTTACCATCCAGTGCAGCGCGCATAAAATCAACCCATGCAGGCTGAGCTGTTTTTGCGCCTGACTCAGCACCTGATATTTGACCACTTCCTAAGTTGTTATTGTAGGTTGAGCGTCCCAGTGTATTACCTGGGTTATCAAAGCCAACCCAAACTGATGTCATCACATCGCGGTTAAAGCCACTAAACCAAGTATCTACAGAATCATTAGTCGTGCCTGTTTTACCAGAAAGATCGCGACGTTTTAGCGCTTGTGCACGCCAGCCTGTTCCACTCCAACCGGTTTTATGTGACCAGCTACCGCCACCCCAAATAGCACTATTCATTGCGCTGGCAATTAAAAATGCATTTTGTTTAGAGATGATCTGCGGCGCACAATTTGGTGCTACGTGCTCACCTAGCATTAGCGAGCTAGGTGTTGTCGTTTCATCATCACAAATAATGGTGGGATTGGTTTTAAATAACGTATTACCCATTGCATCTTGGATTTGTGAAATAAAGTACGGCTCAATTAGGTGACCGCCATTAGCAAAAGCACTCATCCCACGAGCTAATTCAAGCGGCGTAATGGATGCACTGCCTAATGCCAGTGACTCACTACGATTTATATCTTTATCGTCAAAACCAAATTTTAATAAATGATCGGCTGTTCTTTGCAGTCCAACGCCCCTTAATAAGCGTACGGAAATTACATTCTTAGATTGGGCTAAAGCACGACGAATGCGAATTGGACCATTATAAATAGCTGGGCTGTTTTTTGGTCGCCATGCAACGCCTTGGCTCTTATCCCATTGATTTATAGGAGCATCATTTAAAATTGACGCTAGTGTGTAGCCTTTTTCAAGCGCAGCTGAATATATAAACGGCTTAATATTTGAGCCTACTTGGCGTTTAGCTTGTACAGCTCGGTTGTATTGGCTTTGTTCAAAACTATATCCACCAACAATGGCTTTTATGCGCCCGTCTTGTGGGTCTAAAGAAACAATGGCGCTCGCCGCTTCAGGTATTTGACTTAAAATATAGCTATTATCGTCATTTTTGCGCAGCCATATTTGCATGCCTGGGGTTAATATATCGCTTGCTGTTTCAGGCGCAAAGCTTTGGCGATAGCGTGTAATAAACTTACGTGCCCATTTTAGGTTATCCCAAGTAAGGGTTGTGCGCTCGCCGCTTTTAAGTATAACTTCAGCGCTTTTATCGCTCACGCTTAACACCGCAGCCGTTTTTAAAGGGCCAAATTCATTAACAGCTTTTAAAGTATTTAATAATTTCGACTGCGTTAATGGCGGCTCTGTTTGCGGATCCCACAATATGGCTTCAGGGCCTCTAAAGCCATGGCGCATATCGTAGGCATGTAGGTTATTAACTAGAGCTGTTTGTGCTGCTTTTTGAACATCTGATTCAACAGAGGTGTACACTTTAAACCCTGAGTTATAGGCTTTATCTATACCGTAGCGTGACACCATTTCTGCTCGTACCATTTCTGAAATGTACGGCGCATATAAGTCAATTTCAGCTCCATGAAAATACGCGGTAATTGGTTGGTTAGTGGCTTCGTTATACTGCGCTCTTGAAATATACTTCTCTTCAAGCATTCTTCCTAACACCACATTTCTTCTTGCTTTAGCACGTTCTGGATTACGAATAGGATTAAGTGCTGAAGGAGCTTTTGGTAAACCAGCAATCATTGCCATTTGCGCAAGAGTTAACTCTTTTAGTTCTTTACCATAATAAACTTGAGCCGCAGCACCAATACCAAAGGCACGATTTCCTAATTCGATTTTATTTAGGTAAAGCTCAAATATTTCATCTTTTGAGAGGAGGTTTTCGATATGAATGGCAATAAATATTTCTTTTACTTTACGAATGTAGGCTTTTTCTCGTGTTAAAAAGAAGTTACGAGCTAATTGCATGGTAATAGTACTGGCACCCTGTTTTTTCTCACCAGTAGAAATAAGTACTAGTGCTGAGCGCACAATACCAATTGGATCAATACCGATATGATCGTAAAAGCGGTTATCTTCAGTTGCCAAAAAAGCCTGCAATAAAGGCTGGGGAATTTGGTCTATAGTTACAGGGATCCGTCTTTTTTCACCAAATTGGTTGATTAAAAGCCCATCTTTAGTAAATACTTGCATAGGCGTTTGTAATTGCACGTTTTTTAAAACTTGCACGCTGGGAATATCGGATTTAACGTAGTAATAAAGGCTGAGCAATGTAATTAGTGCAAGTAATGCACAAAGGATCAAAAATTGTAAAGTTCTTTTTAATAAAATCACTGATATTTCCCTAAACGGACTCCCAATTACAGGTTGAGACTGCTAGTATATATTGATTAAAAATTGAATAATATTTTTTAAGATATAAATTATAACTTGTTTATTATTAAAACAAAGGCAAAGTTGCAAACATGCTAAGTCAACTAATAAAAAAACCATCACCAATGATGGTAGGTATTGATATTGGATCGCACTCTATCAAGGCCGTACTTTTAAGTGAAACAGAAACTGGGCTTCGACTAGAAGCACTTGCAATTGAACCTATGCCAAAAGGCGCCATGAGCGAGCGTAATATTCAAGATATTGAAGCAATTGGTAATGTGATAATCAAGTTAAAACGAAAGCTACCGAAGTCGCTAAAATTCGCGTCTGTTGCCGTCTCTGGGCAAACCGTGATTACCAAAGTTATTTTTATGGATGTTTCCTTAAGCGACGCTGAATTAGAGTCGCAGATTGAAATTGAAGCCGACAGCTTAATTCCTTACCCACTAGATGAAGTGAGTCTTGATTTTGAAAAGCTCTCTATAAATAGTGCTGACCCGAGCAAAATAAATGTACTGCTCTCTGCTGCTAGAACCGAAAGCGTTGAAGCCAGAGTCGGTGCGTTAAGTGCTGCGAATTTAACCGCAAAAGTAGTGGACGTTGAAAGCTATGCACTAAGTCGCGCTATGGATGTTTACTACCAACAGTTACCATCAGATGCATATGACAAAACGGTTGCAGTGGTTGATATTGGTGCTGTACTCACCTTGGTGAGTGTAGTGCAATCTGGTGAGACAATTTATACCCGTGACCAAGTATTTGGTGGCGACCATTACACAAATAGTATCGTTGCTTACTACAACAAAGGCTTTGATGAAGCTGAAATTGGCAAAACAACCGGTGATTTACCTCCAAACTATACATTTGAAGTGTTAGCTCCTTTTCAAACATCGTTACTCCAGCAGGTTCGTCGTGCTGTTCAAATGTTTTTAACTACCACAGGTAAAGAACAATTGGACTATATTGTATTGACGGGCGGCTCAGCGATGATTAAAGGCATTGATAGATTGCTGATTGAAGAATTAGGAATACACACAGTTGTTGTTGAACCATTTGATAAGATGGAAATATCCCCTAGAGTTGATCGTAATATAATACAGCGCCACCGCACTCAATTTGCAATTGCGACTGGCCTGGCGTTGAGGAGCTTTTCATCATGCCACATATAAATTTATTACCTTGGCGTGAGCTACAGCGTGAGCAGTCTAAAAAGAAATTTATAACACTTCTTATGGCTGTGGTTATCGTCTGTTTTGCTGGTATGTATATGCTGAGTGTGTTTTATGGTGCTCTAAAAGAAGGGCAAACGTTAAAAAATAATTATCTTAGTTCAGAAATTACAACGCTCGACAATAAAATTCGCGACATACGTGATTTAGACAAGAAAAAAGAAAACTTACAACAACGTATGCGTTTAATTGAAGAGTTACAAAGTAGCCGTAATTTAGGCACCCAAATAATGGATGAAGTGGCAAAAATAGTGCCTGCAGGGGTTTATTTAACCAAGCTGGAGCGAAAAGGTAATCAAATTCAAGTGTTAGGCAAAAGTGAGTCTAATAATCGTTTATCTACTATGCTCAGACAGGTACAAAGCTCTTACTTATTAGAGCGCCCGACTATGCAAGGTATTGTTGCCGGCGATCAATCTTCACGTTTACTCAGCGATTTTAATATGGAGTTTTACGTAAAACCATTTGGCAAAATAGGTGAGGTACGCAATGAACCTTGATTTTAAATCGTTTACAGAAATCGATTGGAATGAAATCGAGCTCGATAACATCGGTGAGTGGCCCGTTATTGTAAAAGCAATATGCGTAACTTTTGTAGCTTGTTTGGTGTTGTTTTTTAGCTACAGTTTATTAGTGTCGGATGAAATAGACAGCTACCACAATGCCGTTGCTAAGGAAATTGAGTTACGCACAACCTACCGAACTAAATATGCAGTTGCCAGTAAGCTTGATATTTATCGTGAGCAAATGGTTGAGATGGAAGATAAATTCTCTCAATTATTAAAACGCCTACCTACTTCAAATGAGACGCCAGGATTATTGGACGACCTTTCTTATGTGGGTACAACCAGCGGGTTAACATTTTTAAAAATTGGTTGGTTGCCAGAAGTTGAAAAAGAGTTTTATACCGAGTTGCCAATTAAAATTGAGGTGGTAGGTACTTATCATGAGTTTGGCGAATTTGTAGGGAAAGTGGCTCAACTACCAAGAATTGTCAGTTTACATGACTTTTCTATTTTATCATCTGGCGAAAAGCAGCTAACATTCAGTGTAGTAGCAAAAACTTACCGTTATGAAGAGGGGGTGAGATGATGAAGCAGCTTCTCTTTTTAACCACCGCGATGTTGCTGCTCAGTGGCTGTAATGAGGATACATCGGAGCAAAAAGAATTTATTGATCAGGTTAAAGCAAATACCACGGCACGTATTGAAAAAATACCTGAGCTAGTTAAGTTTGAGCACTTTGAGTATAACGCCAAAGACTTACGTAGCCCTTTTGTAGCACCAGAACCAGAAATTATTCAAAACAAGCTAACACAAGTTAAAAACTGTCTTCACCCAGACCCAGAGCGTGTTCGTCAGCCACTGGAGAAGTACCCATTAGATAATTTAGCAATGAGGGGCACAATAGGATCGAACGGCAAAACATGGGCGCTCATTACAGCTGCTGATGACACCTTGCACCGAGTAACAATAGGAAGCTACTTAGGCACCTATGACGGAAAAGTAAGCAGTGTTAATAGTGACTATATTGAATTAGTAGAATTAATCCCTGATGGGTCAGGTTGTTGGAAAGAACGTTTGACCAAATTAGAAATGTTAGAGGCGGCAACCAATGGCGCAAATTAATAAGAAAAAAGGTATACCCTATATGCATAAAGGTGAGTGTTCGCATCATCGTATTTTATCTGCTTTATTGTTTGTTTTTTTACTACTAATGACAAAAGCCGTAAGTGCAGCCCCTTTACTCTATGACGTTCGATATAATCCATTGCTTAAAGGTGAAACCGAATTACAGCTAGTTTTTGATGAAGAGTTGCAGCAGCAACCAGCAGTACAAGTTTTTAATAGCCCTGCAAGAATAGAGCTACTATTTGATGGGGTAGAATTAGATGAAGGGTTGACGAATATCGCTATCAACCAAGCTGGTATCAGTAACATCACGAGTATGATGACCAGTGCGGGTTTAAAAGTGACCATTAACTTGGACCGATTAAAAATTTATGAGACTGAAGTAAACAATAATTTAGTTTCTATTAGAATTTCAGATAACCCACTTACAGAGCAAATTTTAACAACCAGCGAAGATGAGCCTGCTTACACGTCTAATTATATTAACGGTATTCAAGCAATTGATTTTCGACGTGGAGAAAAAGGTGAAGCGAAAGTACTTGTTTATCTACAAGATACTCAGGCAGCTGTAGAGGTGCATGAAAGCGGTGGAAAAATCATTGCCGAGTTTCATCATACCGATATTTTAGATGATTTATTGTATGAATTAGATGTACTTGATTTTGGTACTGTGGTGAGCAGTATTGAAACGTTTAAAGAAGATAACCTTACACGTTTAGTGATTGAACCAAACACTGCATTTGTCTATACCTATCAGCAAATTGAGAATATTTTTACCTTAACGGTTGAGAAAGATGAAACGCAAAATGCCTACTTAGATGGTGGTAAAGAGTACTTGGGTCGTCCTATGACGCTTAATTTTCAAGATATCTCTGTTCGTGCTGTATTACAGATTATTGCCGGTTACAATGATTTTAACTTGGTAACAAGCGACTCAGTGACAGGCAATATTACTCTTCGCCTTGATGGGGTTCCGTGGGATCAGGCGTTAGATGTCGTGCTTAGAATAAAAGGCTTAGACAAACGCATGGACGGTTCTATTTTAATGGTTGCACCATCTGAAGAGCTGGCTGCCCGTGAAGCAAAAGAGTTAAAAGCTAAACAGCAAGTTGAGGATTTAGAGCCACTTTACAGTGAATACATCCGCTTAAATTATGCAAAAGCAGAAGACTTTGCCGACTTATTAAAAACAGATACCAATAGTATTATTACAGCCAGAGGGAGCGTGTCTGTTGATCAACGTACCAATACGTTATTAATGAAAGACACTGCAAAAAGTATTGAAAGTGTTCGTCGTATGGTCGAAACTTTAGATATACCAGTTAAACAAGTAGTTATTGAAGCGCGTATGGTAACCGTACGTGACAACGTAACTGAAGACTTGGGGGTTCGTTGGGGGTTTAGTGATCAGCAAGGCTCAGACGGTGTTTCTGGCACATTAGAAGGAGCTGAAACGATTTCTAATGGTAATATTCCTAGTCTTTCTGATCGACTTAACGTTAATTTACCAGTGGCGAATCCATCGGCAAGTATAGGTATGCACATTGCTAAATTGGCTAACGGAACATTAATTGATTTAGAATTAACCGCCCTTGAAGAAGAAAACAAAGGTGAAATCATTGCAAGCCCACGCATTACTGCAGCTAATCAGCAAAAAGCGCGTATTGAACAAGGTACTGAGATCCCGTATGTGGAGTCAGCTTCAAGTGGTGCAACAACCGTAAGTTTTAAAAAGGCGGTACTAAGCCTAGAAGTGACACCTCATATCACACCCGATAACAAAGTTATTTTAAATTTAATCATTACTCAAGATACCCGAGGGGATACGGTTCAAACAGGTACAGGCCCAGCGGTTGCCATCGATACGCAACAAATTGAGACTCAAGTACTCGTTGAGAATGGACAAACGGTAGTGTTGGGTGGTATTTTCCAACAGCAAATTATTAATTCGACCAAAAAAGTACCTTTATTGGGCGACCTTCCTTACGTAGGAAGACTATTTAAAAGCACAAGCGAGTTCAATGAAAAGCGCGAACTGCTGATTTTTGTTACACCTAAAATCCAAATAGACTAAATATTTAAGCTATCTAGGTTGAATACCAGCCTAGATAGTATGGGTATGTAATTTAGTTATCGTGGTGTGAACACTCCCTATAAATGTACAATAAGACAGTATATAATTTTGATCATGTACTGTACTGCGGATGTATTTAAGGCTGCGTTTATGTTGTTTGTAATTCAGGCTCTTGTAAAGTTACCATGCAAAAGCTTTCATGAAGCAACAATGTAGTAACCTTAATTGCATAAATTTTAACCCTAGAAGATAAACTTGCCTATAATAAGGTGCTTTTTTGTTAACCAGTGGGTAATTATTTAGTTTAATTGCTCGTTATATGGCTTTTTATCCTAATTGACTTGAAATACCCGACCGATTACTGAGATAATCCCTTTCTTAATTTTGGGGCCAGGTCGTTAGGCGGGGTTTTATTTCAAATTTTAGAGTTCGTTTGTACTAAAAGATATGGCTGAGAAACGTAATATATTTCTAGTTGGCCCCATGGGGGCTGGCAAAAGCACGATTGGTCGTCACATCGCTGACCAATTACACCTTGAATTTGTTGATTCTGATCAAGAAATCGAACGTCGCACGGGCGCAGATATTGCCTGGGTATTCGATCTTGAAGGTGAAGAAGGCTTTAGACTTCGTGAAGAATCTGTTATTGGTGACTTAACCGAAATGCAAGGTATTGTACTTGCAACCGGTGGTGGTTCTGTAATGAGTAAAGAAGTTCGAAACAAGCTTTCGGCTCGCGGTATTGTTGTATACTTAGAGACACCGATTGAAAAGCAAGTTGCACGTACGCAACGCGACAAGCGTCGCCCATTACTGCAAACAGAAGAAGCACCTCGTGATGTACTTGAGCGCTTAGCAGAAGAGCGTGAACCATTATATAAAGAAGTAGCTGATTTTGTTGTACGCACTGATGAGCAGAGCGCGAAAGTTGTTGCTAACCAAATCATCGAGAAATTGGATTTTTAAAAGCCAGTATTAAAAAGGACTAACCCAGCATGCTTGAATTAACTGTTAATTTAGACGAGCGAAGTTATCCTATTTATATTGGTCAATCTGCACTTCAAGATACAGGCCGTCTAATCCATCACATTGGTGATTGTCGGCCTATCATCATTACTAATGAAACGATTGCACCGCTGTACCTTCAACAGTTGCTTGATTCATTAGCACAGCTAAACCCACTGCATTTTATTATTCCAGATGGTGAGCAATATAAATCACTCACTTGGTTTGAAAAAATATCGGCATTCCTACTTGAGAATAATTGCGGCCGTGACACCTGCTTAATTGCATTAGGTGGTGGCGTTGTAGGTGATTTAACTGGATTTGTTGCTGCTTGTTATCAGCGTGGCGTCCCATTTATCCAAATACCAACCACTTTATTATCTCAAGTTGATTCTTCAGTTGGCGGTAAAACAGCGGTTAATCACCCGCTAGGTAAAAATATGATTGGGGCTTTTTATCAACCCCAAGCTGTATTTATTGACACACGTTCGTTGCATACCTTACCAACACGCGAGTTTGCTGCAGGTATGGCTGAAGTTATTAAGTATGGCTTGATTTACGATACTGAACTGTTTGCTTATCTAGAGCATAACATCGCTAAATTACAACAATTAGACGAGGCGTGTTTACAGCACATCATCTTCAGATGCTGTGAAATTAAAGCGCTTATTGTTGCACAAGATGAAAAAGAGCAGGGCCTTCGTGCGTTGTTAAATTTAGGGCACACGTTTGCGCATGCTATTGAAGCGCAAATGGGTTACGGTGTTTGGTTACATGGAGAAGCGGTCGCGACAGGTATGGTGCTTGCTGCAAAGCTTGCTTATACTCGCCAAGATTTAACACGAGAAGATGTAGAGCGTATTGCTACATTAATAGCACAATATAGCTTACCAATCGAGATACCTAGCGATATGACCAGTGAGCACTTTTTACTGCATATGCGAAAAGATAAAAAGAATAAAAAAGGGACTATCAGATTCATTTTACCCACCGAATTTGGTCAATGTGCATTAGTTGATGATGTGTCTGATGAGCAAGTCAGAGCATTGATCGAGCAATAAATGCAGTCACAAATTTTACCGAGCCGTGCGGCTTTGGTGGATAGAATCGCATTGCAATTTGAATATGGTCAAAACCTAATTGTTTTGTTGGGCACTTCTGGTTTAGGTAAAAGCTATTTGCTTGAAACCTTCATCACTGATAAATATAACGATTTTAATAAAGCGTTTGTGCAAGTTGGCGCTCAAATGACTGATGTGCAATTGATGACTCAATTATTAGAGCAAAGCTTTAATGGCCCTTTAATTGATCACAACCTGAGCTTATCACAAAATTATTATCAATTAGCGAAGCAACAACAATGCGGCGCGTGTTTATGGGTTATCGATGGCGGCAGGCACTTATCTGATGAGCTAATTGCAGAGCTCGAGCTGTTATCAAAAAATGCGCCCAATGTGCTTTACATTATGATTGCATCGCAGTCTAAATTGCCGTTTAAAGAGGCAGTTAATATTCATTTAGAGCCATTAAACTTGGTTGAAAGTAAGCAGCTAATGGGATGGTACTTCACGGCGCTACCTTATGATGAAGACCCTGTATTTAAAACCTTTTTAGTTGAAGCCCAAGGTAACCCAAGTCTTTTATTAGCCTGGCAGCCTAGCGAACAAGTTGCTGATATTATAGTAAAAGACAAAGTATCTTGGCGCTTACAGTTGCTCACACTATTACTCATAATTATGTTATTGATTATTGGCGTTGTATACAAAGCTGATATGACCCAATGGTGGAAAAATGCTAATAGTCAAAGCGATGAGCAAGTCCTCACAACCGCTATTACAACCGAGCAAGCTATTCAAAATAAACAACAACCGGCTAAATCACCAACCCTGTTTACCTCACCACAGCCTATAACTAAAGAGCCAACTACAGATGAGCGTGCCCACAATGACGTGCCAGCAATTGTAGGAAGTTTAACTGAGCCATCGACTTTAACTGAACAAGAAAAGCCAGCACCGCCGCCGGTTGAAGAAGTCATTAGCGTACCTGAGGTGGTAAAGCAGCAAAGCCAAATGGTAAAAATACCTAGTAACTGGTACCTGGAACAACCTGAAGATAATTTTGTTATTCAGCTATTAGCCGTAACTCAGCAGCAGGTAAGCAATGAGTTTATTGCTGAACATAAGCTAGAAAGTATTATCAATACATACCAAACTAAGCGAAATGGTAAAATGTGGTGGGTGGTAACAACAGGCAGTTTTGCTAACTTAAATGAGGCAAAACAAGCACTGCAAGCACTCCCCGCTGGAGTAAGAAAAAATAAACCTTTCTATAAAAAAATTAGCAAAATAAAACAAGAAATTGCACGAGTTGATCAGTAAACTCAGTGACTTTAGTGTAAAATCGCGCAACACCGAATTGAAGTAAAGAGCCAATGCAGCAAAAGAGTAGAGCCTTCCTTAAATGGGCAGGCGGAAAATACAGCCTCGTTGAAGATATTAACGCGCGACTAAATCAAGCAAGTAAACATGCAGATACCTTGGTTGAACCTTTTGTTGGTGCGGGCTCAGTGTTTTTAAATAGTAATTTTAAACACTACGTACTTAACGATATAAATGCTGATTTAATCAATTTATATAAAGAGCTTAAACGTTCGCCGGATGAGTTTATTAGCGATGCAAAAAAACTATTTGTTGATTTAAATAACCATCCAGATGCGTATTACGATTATCGTGTGCAGTTTAACCAAAGCAGCGATGTGTATGAGCGAGCTATTTTATTTTTATATATGAACCGCCATGGTTATAACGGATTATGTCGCTATAACTTAAAGGGCATTTTTAATGTGCCTTTTGGTAAATATAAAAAGCCTTATTTTCCTGAAAAAGAAATGTACTTTTTTGCTAGCAAAGCACAAAAAGCAACATTTACCTGCTTAGGCTACGATGATGTATTTAAACTGGTCCCTAAAAATGCGGTGATATACTGCGATCCGCCCTATGTGCCATTAAGTAAAACCGCATCGTTTACCTCTTACGCTAAAGGCGGATTTAACTTAGATGATCAGGCTAATTTAGCTAACTTGGCTGAGCAAGCGGCATTTGAGAATAACACGCCAGTCCTTATTTCAAACCACGATACCGTGTGGACACGCAAAATTTACAGTCAAGCATCACTGGATAAAATTCAGGTTAAACGTACGATTAGTCCAAAGGGCGGTTCACGAAATAAAGTGGATGAGCTAATGGCTATGTATTTAGCACCGAAGTCACGGTTGCATAAATAGCCAGTACAAATAATACAAACAGTACTACGGCAATAGCTATCAGCGTAATTGGAGAGTGGTACTTAAAGTCTGTTTTGCGCTTATCTTCAGATTGAACACCAAAAAATGCAGCCAGTACGCTTTGTAACGCGCTAAAAAAGTGCTGCATTTAATTAAAATAATGGCTTGATTGAAGAGGGTTTGTGTTTATCATCAGTACCCGTTAACAACTCTAGCAAGTCTAAGTAATGAAACTGAGCGCTACGGCTATCACCTGTTAACCAAGAGGCCCAAGACGAATCCTCTTCAATTTGAATGCAACGGGTTGCGTTATTATTAATAGCGTTGGTTTGCTCTTTATGAAGACAAATGTTGGCAGAGCTTAAATCTTGCTCAGTATTTGAGCAAAACGATATTGCTCCAATAATAACACTTACCGACGTGATTAATAATCCAATTTTAAAAGCACGCATAATATAAACCTAATAATTTAGTTCTTCGCGCAGCATAACAAAAACTGCTTAAATAATACACTTTATTTTTGTTATTGTTTATTTGTATTGTGTTTTAAATACTGAGTGATACCCCCTTAAAAACTGACTCTGTTTTTAATTATAAAGCCTACATCCTCAGCAGGTTATTCTTTTTCATGACTAGCCGCAATAAGGCTTTAACATTACTTATTTGGCGCTATTTTTAAAGGTGGTACTTGGGTAACTTCGCTAATTAAGTTACATTAACGGCATAAATTATTCATTAACGGATTAGCGATGCTCAACTGTGAACAAAAATACTTAATAGCGCCCTCAATATTATCTGCAGACTTTGCACGATTAGGCGAAGATGTCGACAAAGTGTTAGCCGCTGGTGCTGATGTCGTTCATTTTGATGTAATGGATAACCATTACGTACCTAACTTAACGGTTGGCCCAATGGTATGTAAAGCACTTCGCGACTACGGGATTAAAGCCCCGATTGATGTGCATTTAATGGTAAAACCGGTAGATAGCTTAATTCCACAATTTGCCGAGGCGGGTGCATCAATTATTACCTTCCATCCAGAGGCGAGCGAGCATATTGACCGTACTTTGCAATTGATAAAAGATGAAGGTTGTCAAGCAGGCTTAGTGTTCAACCCTGCAACAAGTTTAAGCTACCTCGATCACGTAATGGATAAAGTAGATGTGATCTTATTAATGTCAGTAAATCCTGGGTTTGGTGGGCAAAGTTTTATTCCACAAACACTCGAGAAACTGCGAGAGGCAAAACAACGCATTGTTGAATATGGACGTGATATTCGTTTAGAAGTAGATGGTGGTATTAAAGTAGATAACATAGCCGCGGCGGCTGAAGCGGGAGCCGATATGTTTGTTGCAGGCTCAGCTATTTTTAATCAGCCTGATTATAAAACGGTGATTGATGAGATGCGTCAGCAATTAGAAAGTGTTAAATAATGAAATATGATGCAGCGTTTTTTGACTTAGACGGCACCCTAGTTGATAGCGTGTACGACTTGTATATGGCTTTAAATTTAACACTTAGCGATTTAGCGTTTCCAATTGTCAGTCAGCGATTAGTTGAAAGCTGGGTAGGTAATGGCATTGAGGTGTTAGTTAAACGAGCTCTTTGCGGCGATATGCAAATTAGTGAGCATCTCGATGAGGCTTTAAGCGAACGAGCTACCAACCTGTTTTATCAACATTACAGTGAGCAGGTCGGTGAATACAGTGTGTTATATCAGCATGTTGAAACTGGTCTTGCTGCTCTCAGTGGTATGCCTAAAGCACTTATTACTAATAAAGCACGCCGCTTTACTGAAATGCTTTTAGATAAGCTCGCTATTCGCAGTCATTTTGAAGTGATTGTTTGCGGTGATGACATGGCAAAAAAACCGTCACCTGAGCCGCTATTATTTGCTTGCGATGCATTAAATATAACGCCTGATAAAGCGATTATGATTGGTGATTCAAAGAGTGACATACTCGCAGCGCAAGCCGCTAACATTGACGTGATAGCGCTTACTTATGGGTATCACCAGGGAGAGCAGTTAGCGGATTATAATCCGCAGTACCTATGCGATAACTTCTTAGCTATAATACCGACACTAACACAGCGTTAAGCATATTTAATTAAGTAAAAATAAAGGAAAATCATGAGCAAACCAGTAGTATTAAGTGGCATGCAGCCAACCGGTGGTATGACAATAGGCAACTATGTTGGCGCTATTAACCAGTGGGTTAAGCTACAGGAAGAATATGATAGCTACTTTATGCTTGCAGACTTGCATGCAATTACCGTACGCCAAGACCCTGAATTATTGCGTGCTCGTGTACTCGATGGCGTTGCGTTATATACGGCATGCGGTATTAACCCAGAAAAAGCAGCGTTATTTGTACAATCTCAGGTACCTGAGCATGCGCAACTTGGCTGGGTATTAAACTGTTATGCGCAAATGGGTGAGCTTAATCGCATGACCCAGTTTAAAGATAAGTCG
This sequence comes from Pseudoalteromonas sp. 2CM36K, assembly GCF_023161865.1. Lineage (NCBI taxonomy): Bacteria > Pseudomonadati > Pseudomonadota > Gammaproteobacteria > Alteromonadales > Pseudoalteromonadaceae > Pseudoalteromonas > Pseudoalteromonas sp. 2CM36K. The sequence goes on along the minus strand of NZ_JALNTK010000008.1, from coordinate 60,915 downwards.
GCAACGCATGCTAATAATATTAATGTGGGGTTATTTGCTTATCCAGCTTTGCAAGCGGCTGATATTTTACTGTACCAAGCAGACAAAGTACCTGTAGGTGAAGATCAAAAACAGCACCTTGAACTAACGCGTGATATTGCAACTCGCTTTAATAATGTTTACGGCGATATTTTTACGCTGCCAGAACCGTATATTCCAGAATTTGGTGCGCGAGTAATGAGCCTGCAAGATCCACTGAAGAAAATGTCTAAGTCAGATGAAAATCCAAATGGCTTTATTATGATGTTAGACGAGCCGAAAAAGATTGAGAAAAAGCTTAAAAAAGCAGTTACCGATTCTGACGAGCAAGCGCGTATTTACTTTGATCGCAAAGAAAAGCCAGGTGTATCTAATTTACTTACACTACTAAGTGTGGCAACTAAGCGCTCAATTGAAGAGTTAGTCCCTGAATACGAAGACAAAATGTATGGCCATTTGAAAAAAGACACCGCAGCAGCTGTTGTCAGCATGATTGAGCCAATTCAAACACGTTTTAAAGAAATTCGTGAAGATCAAACACTTCTTAATGACATCATGAGAGCAGGGGCTGAAAAAGCCGGCGCGCGTGCAGAAACTACATTAAAAGCAGTTTATGATGCGGTTGGGTTTATTCCACGCCCATAGGCTCGTTTATTTGCAGATACAAAAATGCCGCTAATTTAGCGGCATTTTTTGTATTTTAATGTTTTGTAGCAGAAATACCGGCAGACTCACAGGCTCTAACTATAAATTTATAACCGTAAGGCATGCTTTGATCAGGCGTTATTTCAATAATTTCGTAATCATTTAGCTCTATTGACTTACTCTCTGTTGATTTCTTACAGCGTGAATAACTGTCAGCTTCATAACTATAGGCAAACATGGCAATTAAGCGCTTACTATGTTCAAAGTAGCCTTTAGTATCTAAAAACTGCCTAACCGTTTGAGTGTTCTCATCTTCGCCTTCTAAGCGAATACCAAATGTTTTTGTCTGAGCGCCGTCATCGTCTGAAGAGGGAAGTTTTTTCTTTATTTGCTTACTCAACTTTTCTATGGCTTGCTCTTGTTCAGCGGGGGGTTATTTGCGAGCGATTGGCTATTTTCAAAGCTATTTACTATATCGTTTAATACTTTTTCAGGTTGTTTTTCATCAATAAATGCAATCAGACTTACAAACACTACCGTCGGTGACTACTCACCGCCTTATCAGGCGATGCTTCTTATTTCGTTAGCCGTTGCTCGGTAGTATCGAGACTTACGCAGCTTCCATAAGCAGAGACGACTGTCCAGCCGCCTTTAATTCCTGAATACCTTTATCACGGATATTGAGGGCGGCATTTAAGTCGCGATCTATACCTGTAGTGCCGCAAGATGGACAATCCCACTTGCGAACTGATAAGGGGATTTCATCCATTTTATGACCACAACAATGACAAGTTTTAGAACTTGCATACCACTGGTCGAGCTTCACTAGGTGCTTACCTTGCTCTTTCAGTTTGTACTCCAACTTAACGACAAAGCCATGCCATGAGGCATCCGCTATGTGTTTCGCCAGTTTGTGGTTTTTCATCATATTGGCTGATTTCAATGTCTCAACTATCACCGCTTGGTTTTCGTCAACGAGAGTTCGAGAGAGTTTGTGTTGAAAGTCAGCGCGAGCATTCGCTACTTTTTCATGGCATTTGGCTACCAGCAAACGTGCTTTTGCCCTGTTTGCGCTGCCTTTTGCTTTTCTGGATAACTGACGCTGTTTGCGTCTGAGGTTTTTCTCAGCACGTTTTACAAATCTTGGGTTGGCGGTTTTTCTGCCATTAGATTGAATAGCAAAATGAGATAAACCTAGATCGATACCTGTAACCTTACTTACCGTGTGAAGCAGTACTGGCGCTTCAACTCCATCATCAACAAGGATCGAGGCGTAGAACTTACCCGTTTTGCTTAGGCTTACCGTGATGCTTTTAACTGAGCCAATAATTTCACGATGGATATTCGCTTTAACAGGCTTCATCTTTGGGAGCTTGATTGCGCCATCAAGCACCTTAACACCTACGCAGTGATAACTAGATTGTTTGCCCTGTCTACGCTTGAATTGCGGGTATTTGGCTTTTAACTTCGGATTGAAAAAGTTATCAAAGGCTTGATGAAGGTTAATTACCGATTGCTGCAAAGCGATGGAGTCGTATTGCTTCAACCAGTGGTATTTTCGTGATTTCTTGGCAACTGCAAGTAGTGGCTTTATATCCTTTTTAGGATTCAGAGTGACACCATACTTGCGGTACATGTGAGATTTTAAATAAAGAGCTTTGTTATACGCAAAACGTACAGCGCCAAACTGAGCAATTAAAAACTCAGCCTGTTCTTGCGTTGGGTAAATACGTACCTTTGTTGCTCTTAACATTTCAGTGCTCACCTGTATAATATCTATATATTATTAATTTAAACTGGATTTGTAAAGTGAGTGCGCACAATAAAGAGCTATTGAGTAATTACCTGAGAAAGCGCCACAGCGTAAGCAAGTTGGTAGTGCATTTAGTTTTCACAACGAAGTACAGGCGTAAGTTACTTACTGGCGTAATGATCGAACAGTTAAGGGATGCACTTGAGTCAGCTTGCGGAAAATTAGAATGTGAACTTATTGAGATGGACGGAGAACAAGATCACATACATCTACTTGTGGCGTACCCGCCAAAACTTTCAATTAGTGTAATGGTGAATAATCTTAAAGCCGTTTCATCACGGATGCTGAGATTACAAAATACGCATTTAACAAGACAAAGTAAGAGTGCTGCTTTGTGGTCTAGGTCTTACTTTGCTTGCAGTGCGGGTGGAGCAACGATTGAAACGCTTCGAGCTTATGTTGATAGCCAATCAACACCAGATTAAAGTTCTTCGAACTTTATGCCTTATATCCCCGCCCTAGGATCGGGCGAGGGTTTACGGCGAAACTGCTAAAAAAAGCGGGTTAATGCAGTTAGAAGTGGTGAGTAGCTTTGGCTAATAAACTTTATGCGATCAGATCCAAATGGCTTGATTAGTAATACTGGCATAAAATACCAAAATAACTGCTTTACCGGCGAGTGAATTCCAGAGCTGATTAAACTTAGGCCAAAATTCTATGATCAGCGCAATAATAGTAATAGTGGCACATAGCCACGTTAACTTAAAAATGGCTAGGGTTATAAACGCAAGCAGATAAAGTTTTTGCGCGGTGTTAAGGTTAAACCATATGCTTTTTATATGGCTAAGCAGTTTAACTTGGTGTGGTTGCCAGCTTTTTTGCTGTTGCTTAAACTGCTTATTAGCACGCCATTTTGCAATTTTAAATACCTTAACACCGACTTTCCTTATCTAAAGCGTATTACCGTTATTTATTTAATAACGGTTTTAAGTAGTGCCCAGTATGAGAGCGCTGGCATTCAGCCACTTCTTCAGGTGTACCTGCAATCAGTATTTCACCGCCGCCAGCACCACCTTCAGGGCCTAAATCAACGATCCAGTCGGCTGTTTTGATTACATCTAAATTGTGCTCAATCACTACAATGGTATTGCCATGATCGCGCAGACGATGCAGTACTACTAATAATTGCTCTATATCTGCAAAGTGCAGGCCTGTTGTTGGCTCATCTAATATGTATAGCGTTTTACCGGTATCACGCTTAGAAAGCTCACGTGCTAACTTAATTCGCTGTGCTTCACCACCAGAAAGTGTTGTAGCTGCTTGGCCTAAACGGATATAAGAAAGTCCAACATCCATCAGGGTTTTAAGTTTACGTGCAATAGCCGGTATTTTATCAAAGTAGTCATGGGCATCTTCAACGGTCATGTCGAGCACTTGGTTGATGTTTTTGCCTTTATATTGTACTTCTAAGGTTTCGCGATTATAACGTTTACCCTTACACACATCACACGGTACATAAACGTCTGGTAAAAAGTGCATTTCTACTTTAATAACGCCATCACCTTGGCATGCCTCACAACGCCCACCTTTAACATTAAAACTAAAGCGACCTACTTTGTAACCACGTGAACGGGCTTCTTGAGTACCTGCAAATAGCTCACGAATACCAGTGAAAATACCAGTATAAGTGGCAGGGTTTGAACGCGGTGTGCGGCCAATAGGACTTTGGTCAATATCAATTACTTTATCAAAGTGCTCAAGGCCTGCAATTGATTTGTAAGGTGCCGCTTCTGCGGTTGTGGCACCATTAAGCTCAGTGTGAGCGAGTTTAAATAAGGTATCGTTAATGAGTGTAGATTTACCCGAACCAGATACGCCGGTAATACAGGTCATTAAGCCAAAAGGTATTTTTAAATCAACATTTTTTAAGTTATTACCAGTAGCACCAAACAGTTCTAACCATTTCTCGTTAGTAGCATGGCGCTCTTTAGGTACTTCTATTTTACGCACACCCGATAAAAACTGGCCGGTAACCGAGTCTTTGCTTGCTAAAATATCATCGCGTGTACCTTGAGCAATAACATGGCCGCCATGTACGCCAGCACCTGGGCCAATATCAATAATATGATCAGCGGCACGAATGGCGTCTTCATCGTGTTCTACAACAATAACGGTGTTACCTAAATCACGTAAATGAACTAAGGTTTTCAATAAACGGTCGTTATCACGTTGGTGCAAACCAATTGAAGGTTCATCCAGTACATACATAACACCCACTAACCCAGCACCAATTTGACTCGCTAAGCGAATACGTTGTGCCTCACCACCTGAAAGTGTGTCGGCGCTGCGCTCAAGTGATAAGTAATTTAGACCTACATTTATTAAGAACGATAACCGGTCGCGAATTTCTTTTAGTATCTTCTCGGCGATTTGGCCTTTTTGCCCAGTCAAATGCAAGCCTTCAAAAAAGCTCATTGCCTCACCAATACTCATATGTGTGATGGTTGGTAAGTTAGTTTGACCAATAAATACGTTACGTGCTTCTTGGCGAAGGCGCGAACCTTTACAACTAGGACACGCTTGACTAGTTTGATACTTAGCTAGCTCTTCACGCACAGAGTTTGATTCAGTTTCGCGGTAGCGGCGGTTCATATTATTTAACACGCCTTCAAATACATGATTACGTGTAACTAAATCACCGCGGTCATTACGGTAATTAAATGCAATTTTAGTATCACCCGAGCCATCTAGAATAATTTTCTTATGTTCTTTTGCAAGCTCTTGATAAGGAACATCTAAATCAAACTCGTAATGTTGTGCAACTGCTTGCAACATTTGATAGTAGTAAAAGCTGCGTTTATCCCAACCTTTAATTGCACCGCCAGCTAAGCTTATTTCAGGATTATGGACCACGCGATTAGGGTCAAAGTATTGTCTTACGCCTAAACCATCACAGCTTTGACAAGCCCCTGCAGGATTGTTGAACGAAAATAAACGCGGTTCAAGCTCTGTCATCGCATAGCCACAGGTTGGACAGGCAAAATTTGCTGAAAACAGCATTTCTTCAGCATTGCTATCGTCCATAAACGCAATGTTGGCAACGCCGCCTGACATTTCAAGTGCTGTTTCGAATGATTCCGCGAGACGTTGTTGCTGGCCGTCTTTGACTTTAAAGCGATCAACCACGACTTCAATTGTGTGCTTTTTATGTAGATCTAGTGATGGTGGATCAGATAGGTCGCACACTTCGCCATCAATACGTGCGCGAATGTAGCCTTGGCTTGCAAGCTGCTCTAATAGCTTTACATGTTCGCCTTTACGGTCTTTAACAACAGGCGCCAAGAGCATTAACTTTGTGCCTTCAGGCAGCGCCAGTGTGGTATCGACCATTTGGCTGATTGTTTGCGCCGCGAGCGGTAAATCATGAGTCGGACAGCGAGGTTCGCCAACGCGTGCAAACATCAAGCGTAAATAATCGTAGATTTCAGTAATAGTTCCCACGGTTGAACGTGGGTTATGCGAGGTTGATTTTTGTTCTATGGAAATAGCAGGAGAAAGGCCTTCAATATGATCTACATCGGGCTTTTCCATTAATGACAAAAACTGCCTTGCATAAGCAGAGAGTGATTCAACATACCGGCGTTGCCCTTCTGCATACAGCGTATCAAATGCAAGTGATGACTTTCCTGAACCAGATAAGCCAGTAATAACAATTAGTTTATCACGTGGGATGGTTAGGCTGATGTCTTTTAAATTGTGCGTGCGGGCGCCTCGGACTTCAATGTTTTCCATGCTATCTCGTTTATTGCCAAAATTATTTGTTCAGTATCGCATAATACGCTGCAATATTAATCCTTGATCATCGAAAAAATCCTTAGTTATAGACGATTAATTATTGCCAAGCTTGTGATAGAATCCTTGCCTAATTTTTTAACACAGTAAGATCACGCAAATAATGACCGCATCTTCACTTAATTCACGAGAAAAACGCGCCGCCGTATCGTTAGCGAGTGTGTTTGCATTTAGAATGCTCGGCTTGTTTATGCTGATGCCTGTTTTAGCTATTTATGGTCAAGAGCTTGAAGGCTTTTCACCTATCTGGATTGGTTTTGCAATTGGTGCGTATGGTTTAACTCAGGCCGTATTACAAATCCCAATGGGGAGACTTTCCGATAAAATAGGTCGTAAAAAAGTCATAGTCGGTGGTTTGGCGGTGTTTGCTTTAGGTTCGGTAATTGCCGCTTTGGCAGAGTCTATTCAAATGGTGACGGTAGGGCGTGCGTTACAAGGCATGGGAGCTATCGCCAGCGCATTATTAGCGTTTGCATCAGATTTAAGCCGTGATGAACAGCGCCCCAAAGTGATGGCGGTGATCGGCATGAGCATCGGCATGAGCTTTGCGTTTGCGATGTTATTAGGGCCGATAGTGGCAGCTTCATGGGGCATTGCAGGCGTATTTTGGCTAACGGCTATTTTGGCTGTGTGTGGTATTTTTATAGTCACTATGCTCGTTCCCAGTGCAATAAATAAAGCCCCTAAAGGCGATACGCTTGCCAGTTTTAGTGACATCAAAAAATTGATTAAACACCCACAGCTGGCACGTTTAAATGCAGGCGTATTATTGCTGCATCTAACATTAACGACTATTTTTGTAGTATTACCAAGCCAATTAATTAAAGATGGCTTAGTGGCCGTAAACCATTGGCAGCTTTATATTCCGGTTTTATTTTTGGCGTTTTTTTTAATGGTGCCAGTAATGATAGTGGCAATTAAAAAAGAGAAAGAAAAACAAGCCTTTATTGGTTCTGTTATGGTTTTAATAGTCAGCATGTTAAGTATGTCTATGTGGGCAAACAGCGTTGTTGGTATTGCGGTTTGTATGCTGTTATATTTTGTTGCGTTTAACTTTTTAGAAGCCACTATGCCGGCTCTTGTGTCGCGTATTGCTCCAGCAAGCCAAAAAGGCTCAGCCATGGGGGGGTATTCATCGAGCCAGTTTTTAGGCGCTTTTTTAGGCGGCATGCTTGGCGGGTATGTAGCACAAACAACTAGTACGCAAGCTGTGTTTGCGGCGGCGGCACTTGTTGGGGTAATATGGCTTATTATAGCGTGGAAAATGCAAGTCCCACCGAAAAGCAAAGTTATTAGTTTAATGACCCAATTAGATTCTGAAGAGCAGGCACAAACACTGGCTTCTCAGTTAGTTGCTTTACCCGGCGTAATAGAAGCAACCGTAGTTCGCGACGAAAGCCGCAGCTACTTAAAGATTAATGATAAAGAATTTGACCTAGACCAAGCCCGAAGAGTGGCTGGTTTAATCTAACGTTTATAGGAGATGGTTCCATGGCACGCGGTGTGAACAAAGTAATTTTGGTTGGTAATTTAGGGCAAGATCCTGAAGTTCGTTACATGCCTAATGGTAATGGTGTAGCAAATATTACCTTAGCAACTTCAGATAGCTATAAAGATAAAAACACTGGCCAAATGGTTGATAAAACTGAGTGGCACCGTGTGGTATTTTTTGGCAAGTTAGCTGAAATTGTGGGTGAATACTGCCGCAAGGGATCACAAATTTACGTAGAAGGAAAACTTCAAACCCGTAAATGGACTGATCAACAAGGCCAAGAAAAATACACTACAGAAATCGTTGTTGATGGCTTTACGGGTCAAATGCAAATGCTAGGTGCACGCGGTGGCGACCAACAAGGTGGTGGTTATCAAGGTAACCAAGGTAGTCAACAAAGTAGTGGCTATCAAGGAAACCAAGGCGGGCAACAAAGCGGTGGTTATGGTCAAAATAACCAAGGCCAAAATAGCCAGCAAGGCAGTTATGCTCCACAGCAGCAATCTGCACCTGCTCAGCAGCAAAACAACCAATACCAGCCACAGCAGCAAGGTGGTTTTGCACCACAACAAAATAGTGCACCACAACAGCAAGGCGGGTTTGCACCTAAGCCACAAAATGCACCGCAAGGTGGCGCATCAAACCCTATGGAACCAACAATCGACTTTGATGACGATATCCCGTTTTAACCAAAGACAAAAATAAGAATGTTGAAAAATTCTCTAGAAAGCCGCTATTAAGCGGCTTTTATTATTAAAAAAATGACCGTATTCCATTTCTACAGTTTTTAAATCTGAATAAATACTTCCTAAAGTAAACATATGAATGTGTAAAAAGCACTGTGATACTGGTGTTTTTATTTTTTAAGCCAAGCCCTCCTTTGTTCAAACTAATATATAAATAATGACAGCTGTTTAGTTAACTAATTAAAGGCTAAATATAATGTTTATAACATTAAGTACTAACTTTTAAACCTCTGCTAAACTTTTATTGTTGGCTTGTACAATTGCAAATAGTAGACAACACTTTAATAACTTATTTGATGTGCCGGTGGGTTATGAAAGCCAGTAAATTTCACTTTACCAATTATTCAAATGCTTTGTTTTATGCTCTGTGTATCGCCTTGCTAGTGATTATTAATAGCGGTTTAAGTTTGGTTTTACAGCATCAAAACGAGCAAGTTGGTTTAAAGCTAGCGAAGCAATTGCAACAGCCATTGGCCAATGAAAATCAACTTATTGCAAATACGCCTTTTACGCTCGCCCCTAATAAAAACTCTATTTATATAGAAAAACAAAAACATTATTTTAGCGCTAACTCAAAAGGAATTTTGCTCTACTCATGGCCAGTTTGGTATAGCTATAGCTATTTGTTTTTAATAATAAACGCGTTTTTTTGCTCGCTATGCTTTGTATTCGACGTTTTAAAAAGCCTAAAACAATAAAAAACAGCACAATAGCCTCTAAACGTCAGCAGCACTTTAATAATAAGAAAGTGCGTTATGCACCCAAAGTGAGTTCTTTACAGCTCGCTCCAATAGCGACAACTAATGTGCAGGAAGCAATTAAATATAATGTATTTGCACTTATTCAGTGTGAATGTCATTTTGATGCAAACACTGACTTACAAGCGACCTTTAAAGTCTTATTGGCAAAAGACTTTATTAATACGACTGAAATATCCGTTAAGTTATTAACTGCAGGCAATTTTGCTTTTACTCTCAAAGGGATTGATGCAATTGATAAACTCAATTGCGCTAAATATTTACATCAATGCATTGTAAGTGCCGCTCATGTATTGGCGCCAAGAACTGCACAGAGGCATGTAAAAGTAGGTTTATGTACTTATTATTCAGAGGCTGATCAGGTTATGGTGTATCAGCTGGCAAAGTCGGCACTTACTCTTTCACAGCAAAATCGAGTTAAGCATTATCACCAATTAGCGTTAAATTATGGTCATGTCCAAAAGCTCGATAGACACTCAATACCACAACGAATTAAAAAGCAAAAATTGGCTATTTTATTTCAACCCGTATACGAGCTCGATAGCGGCGCTATTATTAAGCATTACGTATCAATTAAAAGTAATGACAGGGGAAATAAACAATTACTTAATCAAGAAAGTATCAGTCAATTTTATAACGAAGGTGAGGCGCTATTGCACGATCAAGCGGTAGTTATGCAAGTAAAAAAACTATTGCTTATAGATAAATCATCGTCAGTTATTAGTATTAAGTTACATCCTAAAAACTGGTTTAATAACGAGTTTTGGAGCTGGTTAACTGCTTATATCAATGACTTAAAAAACCAACATACACTGCAATTTTCTATAAATGAATCAGAATTCTTAAATAATCAATTACGTTTGCAAGGCGCTTTTGCAACAATAGCGGCACTAAACTGCAATATTGTAATTGATGATGTGAGAAGCAGTAAAAATATCTTTAAGTTTATGCTTAATAAACAAATATCAGGGCTTAACTTAGCTTCTGAACTTGTCCATGGGATAGAGCGCAGTAATTCACAACAAAAATACGTTAGGGGGATTGTGCATATGGGTAGATTATTGAGCTTGTCAGTATTTGCACTTGATGTGGAGACGCCTCAGGAGCTACAACTTTTAAAAGTAATAGGCATTAGCGGCGCGCAAGGAGGATATTTTTCTAAATTGCTCCCCAATTATACCCAAGTCGCATTTCACTAATGCTAAGCAATTAACAAGTTAAATATACTCTACACTAATTTGCGATATTTTAGCCCTTCTAAACCTTGCAACCCACCAGTATGTATTGCAATAATTTTGCTGTTAGGGGCAAAGTAATCATTATTGATGAGCTGCCAAAGTGCGTACATCATTTTACCGCTGTAAATAGGCTCCAAGGGTAATTGATGTTGCTGCTGCATGTGTTGGCAAAACTGCCATAACTCAGCTGTAAAACGACCATATCCACCACCGTGAAATTGCGTAAGTAGTTGCCAGTTATTTTGTGATTTTGCTTTAGGACTAAGAGCGCGTATTTCGTCCCGCAGGTAGTCGGCTTGCTTCAAAACAGCAATCCCTAGTAGGTTGATTTTATTTGAGCTGCCCTCTATCAATCCAGCCAAGGTGCCGCCACTGCCAGTTGGACAGATTAAGTAGTCGTGCTCAGGTAAACTCTGGGCAAGCTCTTTACATCCCTCTATAGCAAACTCGTTAGTGCCTCCTTCAGGTAGAATGTATGCGTTTGGAAAGCGTGCCTGTAATGCGGCTAAATAGGCTTCATCATGTCGTTGTTTGTACTCTATACGATTGACTGCATATAACTGCATACCACATTGCTGTGCAAATTTTAGAGTAGGATTATTTAGATCAAGCTGTGGGCCGCGCACAATTGCGTGGGTTGTTAAGTTAAACTCTTTACCAGCAGCGGCGCACGCATGAATATGATTTGAAAAGGCCCCACCAAATGTAAGTAATTCAGATTTACCCAGTTGTTGCATACGAACTAAATTGTATTTGAGCTTTCGCCATTTATTACCGCTGATAAGTGGATGCAATAAATCATCGCGCTTAATAGTTAAAGTTATTTTTTTGTCTGTTAGTAATTCACTGGTAATTGTTTGTAAATAGCTATGTTCATTAATACTGAATGGTATTGGCATTATCACTCTTTTTCATTAGTTACATTATGAATGTGCTGTGTAATAGCATTATTTTGACTCAGTTTTTATTACTTAAGCAAACTAAAAAATATGAATACGCGGCTAAATTGGCATCTTATATAGCGTAAAATGCAGATAAATCTCGGTGTTGTTAAATAAATTAGCTATTTAGTACAAATGAAACGGTTATTTACTGGCATGAAACGGGATAATAGTTGTAAACTGAGATAATAAATGAACAAAGCTTGTGTTTTGTGCTTCAAGTACATAGCATAAGGTTTTATTATAAAAAATAATAATAACCAAATAATTGCCGCTTTTTTGGGACTGAAATATATGCGAATCGCCCCTTTATCTCTGTTATTTTATGCTAGCTTTTTTGCAAGCACAGTATTTGCACAAGATACAACTACTGTAAACAGAATTGAATCAGAGATTAATGCGAAACAAACAGAATACACTCGTTCAACGACGATGCTCGATAAATATTTAAAAGAAGAGAATCAACTTCAAACACAACTTGAATTGCTGAGAACGTGTTCCACACAGCTTGATAAAGAAAAAACCCAAGCGTTGGATGCGATGAATGATATGTATCGACGTTTCATTGATAATCCGTCGCTATACATTACCTCTGCACAATCGCGTTATCAAAAAGCCGTTGTTGATCAAGAACAAAATAAAAATGATATTTTTATGCAATTGGCGGCAATTGCATCCATCTAAAAGATATTGAGCAAGTTCGCGCTGATAAACATGCACTTCAAAACACGATTGAAAGCTTAAAAGTGCAATATATTACGGCGCGTGTAGAGCGATTACGCAATGAATTTACCCGAGAGGGTACGCTTGAAGTTGACCATACCATTAACTGTAAGCGCACTGAAGCACTGGCGGCAAGTGAGCAGAGCGGTCAGCAAATAGGACTGAAAAAGGCAACTAAACGTTTTTTAGATCAAATATTTGAAAATTATACAGAAAAACGTCTTGTTGAACCTAAGCGAGACATGGCTGGGGCACAAGCACAAATTTTAAGTAGTCACGTGATTAAGAGCGCATTTAGCGGGCAAGGTGATTGCAACGCCAATTTAAGCGTTACTAAGCGCGAAGATGTAAACAGCAGTCGTTTATGTCACTTACTTAGTGTGAATAATAGTTTTTGTTTAGAGTATGGTACCCCGCTGGCAAATACTTATCAGCCAGCTTATAGTACTACTTTCTCTGATAGTCAGTTAATATTCAGCGATAATGGGGATAATAAAGCTGCTGCCGTTGTCGCTAAAACAGTTAATAAAAAGCCTAAAGTGGTCGCTGAGAACAAGAAAGATAAATTAGTTCAGTTAACCTTACGCTCTAATGTACACGGCGATGCAGTATTTATTAATGATATTGAGTCGGTTCTACTCGTTTGGTGACGAACTTACCACGTGGTTTGCATAAATTAGAAATACGCAAAGAGGGTTACATCCCTTATAAAGCGCGAGCAAATAATACAAGCAGATTGCCCAAAAGGAGTGGAAGTTGATACACGCCTACCTATGGTGGACCCATCAGCAGTGATGATCCCCGTTGGCAAATTTAAAATGGGTGATATAAACGGCAATGGGCTTGAAAATGAACGCCCCGTGGTTGAAAAAACGATTAGTGAATCTTTTGCTACGCAGAGCAAAGAAGTGACTGTTGGCGCATTTGAAGCGTTTGTAAACGAAACGCAATATAAAACCGAAGCTGAAAAAGGCAAAGGTTGCGCATATTACCTCAACAGGCGAACCTGTTTGGGAAGAAAGCTTAAATTGGCGAGCTCCAGGATTTGAGCAAACCAATGAGTTTCCTGCTGTGTGTTTGACAAAAAAATGATGCTATTGTTTACGCTGAATGGTTTTTTGATAAAGCAGCGCAAACGTATCGTTTACCTACTGAGGTTGAGTGGGAATATGCGGTGCGTGCAGGCACTGAGACAGAGTACCCATGGGATAACGAAATTGGTAAAAATCTAGCTAACTGTGGTTGGTGTGGTAGCGAGTGGTCTAATAAACGCACGGCTCCGGTAGGGTCTTTTTCTGCAAATGCATTTGGCTTATGCGATACTGTAGGCAATGTATGGGAATGGACTAGTAGTACAGGGAATAAAAAAGATGCCGTTGTTCGCGAAGGTGCATGGAATTTTGCCCCAAGCCTTGCTCGTGCATCAACGCGTTTAATTTTAGCGCCAGATTTTAGAGCTAATTATATTGGCTTTCGCTTAATGAGCGAACGATAATATTTAATGGGGAAGCGACGCTTCCTCTTTTTAATGATTACAAAGACGGCTGCGCTTTACATTGCTCATTGTGTTGAGAATGTTAAAGTAAGCGCAACTAAAACAAGAACGAATTTCAAAGGTCATCCAGCCTCATGTTTAAAAAACTCCGTGGTATTTTTTCAAACGATCTATCGATCGATTTAGGTACAGCCAACACACTAATTTATGTAAAAGAAGAAGGTATTGTATTAAACGAACCTTCAGTTGTTGCTATTCGTCAAGAGCGTGCTGGTGGACCTAAAAGTGTTGCATCTGTAGGTGCAGAAGCTAAGCAAATGTTGGGCCGTACGCCTGGTAATATTAAAGCTATACGTCCAATGAAAGACGGTGTGATTGCTGATTTTTATGTTACTGAAAAAATGTTACAGCACTTCATCAAACAAGTGCACAATAATAATTTTATGCGCCCAAGCCCACGCGTGCTTATTTGTGTTCCTTGTGGAGCTACTCAAGTTGAAAAGCGTGCAATTCGTGAATCAGCAATGGGTGCAGGTGCTCGCGAAGTCTACTTAATCGAAGAGCCAATGGCAGCTGCAATTGGTGCCGGTTTACCGGTGTCTGAAGCAACGGGTTCTATGGTGGTTGATATTGGTGGCGGTACAACAGAAGTCGCTATTATTTCACTTAATGGTGTTGTGTATTCATCTTCAGTACGCATTGGTGGTGATAAGTTCGATGAAGCCATTATTAATTATGTGCGTCGTAACTTTGGTAGCTTAATCGGTGAAGCCACCGCTGAGAATATTAAACACCAAATTGGATCGGCATTTAAAACAGACGAGCCAGTAGAGATAGAAGTGCGTGGTCGTAACCTTGCAGAAGGCGTACCTCGTTCGTTTACGCTTAACTCGCATGAAATCTTAGAAGCATTACAAGAACCACTAATGGGGATTGTAAGCGCTGTCATGGTGGCGCTTGAGCAGTCTCCACCTGAGCTGGCATCTGATATTTCAGCGCATGGTATGGTGTTAACTGGCGGCGGCGCATTACTTAAGGATTTAGATCGCCTGCTAATGGAAGAAACGGGCATTCCAGTGGTTGTTGCTGATGATCCACTTACGTGTGTTGCACGTGGCGGCGGCAAGGCCCTTGAAATGATTGATGTGCACGGTGGTGACGTTTTTAGTTACGATTAATGAAATCAATGTTTGAAAAAACGGTTTCTTTGCAACTGCGACTTTTTGTCGCAGTGCTTTTGAGTATCGTATTGATCCTTGGAGACAAGTACACGCAAGGTGGACAGAACATTCGTACTAGTTTGAATACATTGGTCAGTCCACTTATTTATGTTGCTAACCTACCTTACGAAGTATTTAGCTTTAGCGCCAAAAGTTTGCATACCCGTGAGCAGTTACTAACCGAAAACGAAGCACTCAAAAAGAAGCAAGTATTGCAAAGTGAGCAAATCCAGCAATATGAGTTTTTAGCAAAAGAGAATCAAAAACTTCGTGCATTACTTGGCTCTTCCTCTAAACACACCAATCGTAAAATTATTGCTCAAGTACTTTCTGTTCATTCAAATCCTTATAGTCACCAAGTGGTGATAAATCGGGGGACCACCGATGGTTTAAGCGAAAGCCAAGCGGTGATTGATGATATGGGGTTAGTCGGGCAGTTGACTAAAGTTGGTTCAACAACCTCGCGGGTGCTGTTAATTACAGATACTACCCATGCAACACCGGTGCGTATATTACGAAACGATGTGCGCACAGTGGTTGAAGGTATCGGTAAAATTAACGTGTTAAAGCTATCACATGTACCGCATAGCTTAGATGTGCGTATTGGTGATGTGCTGGTAACCTCTGGCCTAGGTGGTACCTTTCCTGAAGGTTATCCGGTTGCGGTGATCACCGAAATAACTCGTGATGAAGGCCAACCTTTTGCTCAAGTATTTGCTGAGCCGATAGCTCAATTAGATCGAATTCGGTTACTAGTGGTATTATGGCTAAATCAGCAGGAGTTGATGGGTGATGATTAACCGTCATATGCTCTTAATCGCATTAAGTATTTTCTTTGCATTAGTAATGGTGCTAATGCCGTTACCTTTTTCACTTGAACCATTTCGTCCTGATTGGGTGCTGTTGGTGCTTATGTACTGGTCTTTAGCTTTACCGCATAGACTAAATATAGGGACTGCCTGGGTTGTTGGGTTATTAATTGACTTAGCAACAGGCTCCTCATTGGGTGTTAATTCCTTAACTTATTCAGTATGTATTTTTATTACTGCAAGTAACTTCCAAAAAATTCGCAATTTTTCATTGTGGCAACAAAGCCTACTTATAGGCTTGTTCTTAACGCTTTACCACTTAATGCAGTTTTGGTTAAATCACTTTTTACTTGGCGTTTATTTTAGCCCACATTACTTATGGCCTGTATTAACAGGCATGTTGAGCTGGATATGGGTATTTTTATTACTTCGAAAATACCGTAGACATTTTAGGATCAGATAATGACTTGCGCAGTATATTTAGCCTCCGCGTCTCCCCGTCGTAAAGAGCTTCTAACCCAATTGGGGATTGAATTTTCACAGTTTAGTGTTGATGCCGATGAAAGTCAGCTTGCTAATGAGCGCCCGTATGACTATGTAGAGCGTTTAGCGCGTTTAAAGGCGCAAATGGGCGTAGAGCAAGGGTATACTGACCGGCCAGTGCTAGGTAGTGATACTGTGGTGGTGATGGATAACCAATCATTATGTAAGCCTCGAGATAAAGACGATTTTACTCAAACCTTAAAGCGCTTATCAGGGAGCACGCACCAAGTGTTAACAGCCATCGCTTTTGCTACATCAGATAAAGTACTCAGTTGTGTGGTCAGTACAGATGTCACCTTTAAAACGCTCAGTGATGAAGAAATACATGCTTATTGGCAAACGGGCGAGCCTCAAGATAAAGCCGGTGGTTACGGTATCCAAGGATTAGGTGGGCGCTTTGTAACGCATATTTCGGGTAGCTATTTTGCCGTTGTCGGCTTACCTTTATATGAGACAGAACAATTATTAAATACATTCTTAAGAGGGTAGCATGAGTACAGAACTACTGATCAATGTCACGCCAAGTGAAAGTCGCGTTGCCCTAATCGAAAACGGTGTATTACAAGAAATTCAGCTAGAACGTATTGGTAACTTAGGTATCGTGGGTAATATTTACTTAGGTAAAATAAGCCGCGTGTTACCAGGTATGCAAGCCGCTTTTGTTGATATAGGCCTAGAGAAAGCTGCCTTTTTACACGCTTCAGATATCGTTAATAGTGCCTCTATCGTTGAGGGTGTTGACGACGAGCCGATTAAAAAAGTCCAAGATATTCGTGAGCTTGTTCGCCAAGGTCAGTACATTATGGTGCAAGTGGTTAAAGATCCTTTGGGTAGCAAAGGGGCACGTTTAACCACTGATATCACGATACCTTCACGGTATTTAGTGTTTATGCCTGATGCGACACATGTTGGGGTGAGTCAGCGTATCGAAACGGAAGAAGAGCGTGCAAGGCTGAAAAAAATTGTAGCCGAATACGGCGATGAAAATGGTAGTTTTATTGTCAGAACAGCTGCTGAAGGCGCAAGTGAAGCTGAGCTGAGACACGATGCAGCTTTTTTAAAAAAGCTCTGGGATAAAATTGTCTCTAGACGCAGAAAAACAAGCAAAGCCAGTATCTTGCATGAAGATCTTACACTTGCCTTTAGAACGTTACGTGATTACGTAGGTGAAGATATGGAGCGCATTCGTGTTGACTCTAAGCTTACCTACCAAGAGCTTAAGCTGTTTACTGAAGAGTTTGTGCCTTTGTTATCACAAGTGCTTGAGTATTACCCAGGTGAGCGTCCCATTTTTGATTTATTTGATGTAGAAAGTGAAATTCAAAAAGCACTGCATCGTAAAGTTACTTTAAAATCGGGTGGTTATTTGATCATAG
This sequence comes from Pseudoalteromonas sp. 2CM36K, assembly GCF_023161865.1. Classification (NCBI taxonomy): domain Bacteria; kingdom Pseudomonadati; phylum Pseudomonadota; class Gammaproteobacteria; order Alteromonadales; family Pseudoalteromonadaceae; genus Pseudoalteromonas; species Pseudoalteromonas sp. 2CM36K. The sequence continues at coordinate 43,306 of NZ_JALNTK010000008.1, read as the reverse complement.
ATCAAACTGAAGCGATGACCACTGTCGATGTTAATACCGGTGCTTTTGTTGGTCACCGTAACCTTGAAGAAACTATTTTTAATACCAATGTAGAAGCAACGTCTGCTATTGCCCGTCAACTAAGGCTGCGCAATTTGGGCGGTATTATTATTATCGACTTTATTGATATGGTAAGCGATGAGCATAAACGCCGTGTAATGCATTCATTAGAATCTGCACTCGATAAAGATCGTGCCAAATCTAATATCAATGGTTTGTCGGCATTAGGCTTAGTTGAAATGACCCGCAAACGTACCCGCGAAAGCCTAGAGCATGTACTGTGTGATGTATGCCCAGCATGTTCAGGGCGTGGCTCACAAAAAACAGTTGAAACGGTCTGCTATGAAATTCTTCGTGAAATAGTACGTGTTAATCGCGCTTACGATGCAGATAAGTTTGTAGTATATGCTTCGCCTGCAGTTTGTGAAGCGCTATTAAATGATGAGTATCATAACCTCGCCGAATTAGAACTATTTATTGGAAAGCAGGTCAATATTCAAACTGAAAGTTTATACAGCCAAGAGCAGTTTGATGTGGTAATGATGTAATGAAATTTAAAGCGGCCTGTTTTTATTGTGTACGAAAATTATGGCAAATAAGTGCTGTAATTTTAGTACTACTGGCCGTGATTGTTTCTATTTTAAAATACACTTTACCCTACGCGAACGATTATAAAGGGGATATAGAAAGCTACCTTGATGATAGGTTTGATATTAGTTTATCTATAGGTACTATATCAGCAAGTTGGCAAGGCAGTGGTCCCGCTTTAGTACTCGAAGAATTATCATTTAAAGACAACCAAACAGCCCCTATCTCTTTAACCATAGCTAAAACCAGTTTAGAGCTAAATCTTTGGGAAAGTTTAAAGTCGCTGCAGTTTAAATCAAATTACTTTGTGATCAATGGTTTTCATACCAAGGTTAATGTCGCCAATTTATTTGCAGGTGATCAAGATGAAGTTTCATTTGAGCAAAAAGAATTAATAGAAGGACTGTTTTTAGGCGAAACCGGTCACTTTGCAATAGAAAACTCCAGCATCAGCTTTGTACTAGAAGATAACAAAGAACGTAAACTGTTATTAGAAAACATTGTATGGCAAAACCAAGATAAACAGCATCTTGGCAGTGGTAGTCTAGCGCTACCGGGTATTTCTGTGGGTAATTTTGATGCCCGTATTGCGCTCAAAGGTGAAACCTTAGAGCAAATGGTAGGTGATCTGTATGTGCAGGCTAATCAGGTTGATGTGTCAAATTGGTTAGCCCAGTATATAAATACTCAAAAGCAGCAACTGCATAGTGATTTAAATTTACAAGCATGGCTTAGGTTAGAACAAGGCTTAGTAAGTGACGTAAAAGTACAGTGGTTACCGAGTGCGGTAAATTGGCAACTCAATGAGCAAACACAAAAAGTCAGCCTAAGTGAAGGGGGATTTCATTTATACCCTGAGCAAAATAGCTGGCGGTTAAAAAGCACTGGCTTAGCGTTTAGTACCAACGAAATAATGTGGCCTAGCCTCGAATTTGAAGCTTTATTAGGCAAGAAAAATAAAATATGGCTACAGCAACTCGATTTAGCCCTATTAAATGATTTAGCAGAATTAACTAATTTTACTGATTTAACTCCTTTTTTAGCTCGCCAACCCAGTGGTGAAATAAAAAACGCGTATCTAGAGTTTGCCGATGCAAAGCAATGGCAACTATGGTTTAAAGCCGATGAAATTAGCTGGCAAGAAAAAAACGCCGTACCCGCCGCTCAATCTTTAAGGGTTGATGGATTAGTTAATCAGCAATATGGGCGGATCACTATTTTTGGTGAAAACAGCCATTTAATTACAGGTGCTAGTTTTAGTAATAATATTGACTATAACCAGCTAAACATTGAATTAGATTTAGCTAAGCGCTCAGGCGATTGGCATATTAGTAGTGATAACCTGTGGTTTGATAACAATGAAGTGACCTTAAGCGCACAGATGAAATTAAGTTTAGGTAAGACGCCTCGCTTAGATTTATATGCCGAAGCATTTGCCCCCGATGCCAGTGTTGCCGGTCATTATTTTCCTTTAACGTTAATGAGCCCTGAGTTAGTTAGTTATTTAAATGGCGCAATAAAATCAGGTGAAGTAACAAATGCCCAGGTGTTATTCTCTGGTCCATTATCAGGCTTTCCATTTGACGATGGTTCTGGGCAGTTTGATGTTTTAGCGCAAATAGATAATGCTACCTATCAATTCGATCCGGCTTGGCCAGCAGTCACAAATGCCAGTGTAAAGCTGCATTTTGCAAATGAGCGAATGGATATTTATAGCCAGCAAGGCCAACTGGTAAACCTTGACGTTGGCAGTAGTGTACATGTGAGTATTGATGACTTAATGGGCGATGCGCCATTGGTGGTTAGTATTGATAAGCAAGCTGAACTTGAAAAAATGCACGATTTTTTTGCCGCCACACCTTTAGCAAATCCATTAGCTGATATTTTTAATGTTGTACAGGGACAGGGGCTTGCCAGCGCAAACATTGAATTGCTAATCGGCTCACAATTTGAGGGCGGGGCGAGTGTAACTGGTACGGTTAATTTACTTGATTCACCACTTTATATTTCAGCGCCAGGCATTTCACTTGAGCATTTAAAGGGTGAACTTAGCTTTAATAATCAACTAATAAACCTCACCGATGCTACGGCTACATGGCTTGGTATGCCATTAACGATTAACTACACTAGTGACGCAAACGCAGAGGATTATCGCGCTAATATAAATATAAATGCTCAGCTTGATGCGCAAACACTCATAAACCATGGTCAAGGCATTTTAGATGGTTACTTAAGTGGGCAAAGTGACGTTGATATTGCTTTAGAGCTTAATTTTACCGAGCAAGGGTTTAACTATCGTGCCGAAGTTGAATCGCCACTTATTGGCTTAAATAGTTCCTTGCCAGGAGTATACACAAAAAGCAGTGAGCAAATTTGGCCTCTGAGTGCGGTTATTCAAGGTGATGATATCTCTAATCTGATCACTGCAAATATTAATGAGTTATTTTATTTCAATGCCATTCTAGACAATACTCAATCGCAGTTTACCAACGCTCATTTTATCATCGGTGAAAAAAACTTAGGGCTTAACTCACAAAATTTAGCGGTGAGTATTAATTTAGCGCAGAGTGAGTTATTACCTTGGATTGATTTAATTGATCAAATTATTAATGTAGCTAAAGCGCAGCCTGAGAATGCATCGCCGGGCGTGATGCCGCCTTTACATGAAGTGGTTGCGAATATTAACTCTTTTAACGTGAGTGACATGCAGTTTAATGATTTTGATATGCGTTTATCGCCCCTAAATAATAATTTGCAATTAAAGCTCAATGCCAAAGAGTTAAGAGCCGAAGTATTTATACCTAGCGGGCAATCAAGTCAGCCGATTCGAATTAATAGCGATTATTTAAGGCTTAATTTTTTAGATACAGAATCAGAGCGACTGAGCGAAAAATCAACCCCTGAACAACTTGCATGGCTTACAAAATTACCGGCTATTGAATTTGAATGTGCCGATTGTAAAGTAAGTCATTATCAGCTTGATAAGGTAAGCGCCTCATTGTTAGGCGATGGTAAAAAGCTGCTTATTTCTGAGCTAGTGGTTGATAAGGGCGACCATATATTACGGACTAAAGGGCAATGGCAGAATGGCCTAACGGCGATGAGTGGTGAACTTAAAAGTGATGATATTGGCGCCTTATTTAATGAGTTTGATATTACCACCACTATTAAAGACTCAAACGCCAATCTAAATTATCAGCTAAATTGGCAAGCGGCACCTTATGATTTAGACATTGCCAGTTTAGATGGCGAAATTAGCTGGGATTTAGGCGAAGGCCATTTAACTGAAATCAGTGATGGAGGTGCACGCGTATTCTCATTACTGAGCCTTGATTCATTAGTGCGTAAGCTAAAGCTTGATTTTAGAGATGTATTTTCTAAAGGTTTTTTTTATAACAGCATGCAAGGCACCATGCAGATAGATAAAGGCATTGCCTATACCCAAGATACTAAAATGGATGGGGTACCTGCCGATCTCTCTATAAAAGGGTATGCAAATTTAAATACTCTCGAAATTGACTACGACTTAGCCGTGGCACCACAAGTAACCTCGAGCATTCCGGTGATTGTGGCTTGGATGGTTAATCCAGTAACGGGGCTTGCAGCTTTAGCAATTGATAAAGTGATTCATTCTGCCCGAGTGATCTCAGAGATCAACTTTAAAGTAACAGGCAAAATGAACGATCCTCAGGTACAAGAGTTAGATCGTAAGAGTCGAGAGGTGACTTTACCGCAAGCAGCACAAAGTCAGCCACAAGCATCCTCAGAGTTAAAGCTTAAAGATGCCGAGGTTAGCGCCACACAATGAATAAACAAGGTATAAATTCAGCCCCTGCGATTATTGCATTGCAAATGTGCTCAGGCTTAAACCCTGATGATAATATTGCAAAATTAAAACAGGCATTACAAACCTTACCGACAGCTCGTCCGCTGCTAGTGTGTTTACCAGAAGCATTTTTAGTGTTTAGTAAACACGCAGGTGATACGCTTTTAGTGTCACAGCGTATTGAACAGTACAAACAGCAACTCAGTGAATTGTGCCGTAAGCACAATATTTGGTTAAATGCTGGCACGCTACCAGAGCCGTATAACCAGCATAAGTATTACGCTGCCTCACACTTGTTTAATAACCAAGGCGATATTGTTGCAAGCTATAACAAAATACATTTATTTGATGTTGAGGTAGATGACCAGACCGGCAGCTACCGAGAATCCGATTTTACTCAAGCCGGCGATGAGGTTGTGGTTGTTGATTCGCCCTTTGGTAAAATTGGTTTAACAGTGTGTTATGATTTGCGTTTTGCTGGTTTATTTAATGCCTTAGTTCGCAAAGGCGCCGAAATTATATTAGTACCCAGTGCGTTTACTGTTCCAACAGGTAAAGCGCATTGGCAGCCGCTACTTGCAGCGCGAGCTATAGAAACGCAATGTTATGTTATTGCTGCAGCGCAATATGGAACGCATGAAAACGGTAGGCAAACTTATGGTCACAGCCTCATGTTATCGCCTTGGGGTGAAACATTAAGTGAAAAATCAACAGGGCTTGGTTTTATTAGTTGCGCCGTAGATTTAAACCAGTTACACAAAATTAGACGAGATATGCCGCTGCAATCTCACCAACGATTTAGAGAGCCATTATTATGAATTCGGTTGAACAGCATTTATTACACGACAGCCAGCTAAATCGAGAAGAACTCGAAAAAACATTAGCTTATATTCATCAGCACAAAGTTGATTATGCCGATCTTTATTTTCAATCGAGTCATCATGAGTCTTGGGTATTAGAAGATGGCCTTGTTAAAGAAGGGTCTTATAATGTTGAGCGTGGTGTTGGCGTACGGGCTGTTAGTGGTGAAAAAACCGGTTTTTCGTATTCAGACGCAATCAATCTTGAAGCGTTAAACAAAGCAGCCACGGCAGCACGGAGTATTGCCGATGCCGGTGAAGATAAAGCGGTTAAAGTATTCAGCGATGTGGCTGCAAAGCAGCAGTATGCGCCACATCAGCCTATTTCTAGCATGAGCGATACCGATAAAGTTAATTTGTTACGTGAGCTTGAAAATTATATTCGCGAATTAGCCCCTGATGCTGAGCAAGTTATTAGCTCAATGTCTGCGGTATACGAAGAAGTATTAATTGCAGCCAGCGATGGCACCTTTGCTACCGATATTCGCCCACTGATCCGTTTAAACTGCTCTGTATTACTTGAAAAAAATGGTCGTCGTGAACGTGGCGGTGCTGGTGGCGGCGCCCGCCTAGATTATGGTTACTTTAAAGAGCTTGTTGATGGCAAGCCGCGTTGGATGGGTTTTGCAGAAGAAGCTGTTCGTCAAGCTAAAGTAAACTTAGAAGCCATTGATGCCCCTGCGGGTACTATGGAAGTGGTATTAGGTAATGGCTGGCCAGGCGTGTTGTTACACGAGGCCGTAGGTCATGGCCTAGAGGGTGACTTTAACCGTAAAGGCGCGTCTGCGTTTAGCGGTAAAGTAGGGCAAAAAGTTGCTTCAGAGCTATGTACTGTGGTTGATGATGGTACTATGGCCGATCGCCGTGGTTCACTTAATGTAGATGACGAAGGTACGCCTGCAGCCTATAACGTACTTATCGAAAACGGTATTTTAAAAGGCTATATGCAAGATAAAATGAACGCGCGTTTGATGGGGGTAAACCCAACAGGTAATGCACGTCGTGAGTCATACGCGCATTTACCTATGCCACGTATGACCAACACTTACATGTTAGGCGGCGAGCATAGCCAAGCTGATATTATCAGCACGGTTAAAAAAGGCGTGTTTGCTCCCAATTTTGGTGGTGGTCAAGTGGATATCACCTCAGGTAAGTTTGTATTTAGTGCCTCAGAAGCGTATTTAATTGAAAATGGTAAAATCACCCAGCCAATTAAAGGGGCAACATTAATTGGTAATGGCCCTGAGGTTATGCAACAAATTTCTATGGTAGGTAATGATTTAGCGCTTGATAAAGGTGTAGGTGTTTGTGGTAAAGACGGTCAAAGTGTACCAGTAGGCGTAGGCCAGCCAAGTTTGAAAATTGATCAGTTAACGGTAGGTGGCACGGCTTAATTTTATTACAAAGTCGTTATAAAAGAACCGCGTTTTTACGCGGTTTTTTTATTTTAAGAATTAAAGCTCAAAAGGAGCAACACCGACAGCTTGCATTGTGTAACCTACTTGAGCGATTTCGCCAGACCAAGTTTGCGTTTTAATAATACCCGTTACAACAATCGCATCGTATAAGCTATCGATAGGGACACCGCCTTTAATGGTCACATGAACCAGCTGATTTGGCGGCGGCGGGGGCACATGAATACAGGCACCAAAGTAAGGGACTAATAAAAACTCGGTGATAAGTTCGCTATCGCCTTCAAGAGGTACAACAAAACCAGGTAAGCTAACAGACTGCCCATCAAGTGCTTTAACAACTGGCGCGTCTAAATCAGGTTGCACCCAGTTTTGTTCACTGCCTTCGTGATTAGCTTGTGCTTGAGTATCTATTTGTACATGGCCCTCGGGTATGAGGTCTTCCCAAAAAATTTCCTTGGGTGGATTTGCAATGCTAGCAAAGCTAATTAGCACTGCGCTTAATAGCATTAAAGAGTGTGTAGTTACTTTAAACAACGTCATGATCATCCTAAAGTTTATATTTTTATACTCATACCATCACTGAGAGAATAAAAGTAAGCGCGTGTAGCGGGGATCAAGCCAATAATAAATCCCGCAGCCATAATAACGCCAATCAAAGTGAGTTCATAGTCAGAGAGCATGCTGATATTAATACTTACTCCAGCTTGGCTCTGTAAGTAACCCGCGGTCGTACCCATAAGCGTATAAAATAAAATACAGCCTACCAAGCAGCCTAAAAAGGTGGTGAGCAGTGATTCCATACTGATCAGCGAAAATAATTGCCAAGGGCGGGCACCCACAGAACGCAGTATTGCCAGTTCTCTGCGGCGTTGATTAAGGTTAGCAAGTAATGTGGTTAACATACCGAGCAAGCTAATAATGACCACCACAAATGAAAATAGCAGTAGGATCTTTTCTATTATTGCCAGCATTTCCCAAAGCTCTTTTAAAGTGACTGTGGGCATAATCGCTAATAGAGGCTCTTGTTTATATTGATTTATGTTACGCCTAATTTGTAGCGTATAAAGCGGTGAGTCGAAGCCCATTAAAAAGGCGGTAATTTGTTTTGGGTGCCCAATTAATGCATGGCTCGAGTGATCATGATGATCGTCATGATCATGATGGCCGCCACCATGGATCAGCTCAATTGCCGCCAGTGGCACATGCAAGGTTTTATCCACCGGGGTACCGGTAGGCTTTAAGATACCAACCACTTTAAAAGGGTTATCATCATGATGATGAAAGCTAGTATTGCCCATGCCATGAGAAATCACAATTTCATCACCAATTTTATAGGCCAGTTTACTTGCAACCTCACTACCTATAACAACTTCATTGATGCTAGAAAAAGCCTGTCCTTGTTCAAATGCTAAGGGTTGTTTTTTAGCAAATCGATAGTGCTTAAAATAATCGAGTGTGGTGCCTAAGACAGCTTGACCTTTATGGCTATCTCCAAGGCTGATAGGAATGCTCCACTTAACCCCGCGCTGTTTTGTTATGTATTGATAGCTTTGCCAACTCACCCCATTGTTGGTATGGCCAATTCTAAACACCGAGGAGAGGAGTAATTGAATATCGCCAGTGCGTGCGCCAACAATTAAATCGGTACCCGAAATGGTATTACTAAAACTACTTTTAGCATCTACGCGAACTCGCTCAATACTGAGTAATAACATGACGCTAATCGCAATAGTGAGCAATGTCAGTAATACGCTGGCACGTCTATTGAGCAAACTTTTATAGGCAAGTTTAAATAAAATCATACATCACCTTGTAAACTTACTAAGTCGATTGTGCGGCTAAAGAGTGGCTTTAATGTTTCATCGTGACTGACAAAAACAAGCGTGCTGTTACTTTTTTTTGCTTGTTCAAATAGCAGCTTAATAAAGCTTTCACGATTTTGCGTATCAAGTGCTGAAGTAGGCTCATCGGCAATGATAAGTTCAGGGCTGCCTATAAATGCGCGTGCTGCGGCAACTCGCTGTTGTTGCCCAATACTTAAAGTGGCAACATCTTTATGGTGATACTGCGGTGTAAGGCCTAAAGCAATTAATAACCGTATCGCTTCTTGTTGTAAGGCAGAGTTTTTATTTGATGATTGCTTTAATGTTTTTCGTTTTCGGTTTTTTGAAAACTCACACCCAAGCGTTATATTTTCAATAGGAGTTAAATAAGGAAGCAGGTTAAAGTTCTGAAAAATGTAGCCAATGTGATCCGCTCTAAAAACATCACGGGTAGTATTGCTTAATGCAGTTAGGTTTTGGTTTAAAATTGATACCTCACCGCTAGTGGCTGTATTAATACCAGCAAGAATCGCTAATAATGTTGATTTACCTGAGCCACTAGGACCGTGTAAAAAAATATGCTCACTTTTTTCTATGACTAACTCTTTTATGTTGAGTGTGAGTGAGCTATCGCTTTGATGCCACTTAAAAGTTACGTTTTTCAGATTTATCATTATCAGGTTACCAACCCCAGTAGTTTAGATCTTTACGCATTTTTAGTTGTCTTATAATATTTAATGGCTTGGGTTTTAGTTTTTCGTTACGTTGTAAAAATTCATTAGCTGCATTTAATACGCGCTGGCTAGATTGACCATCGGTGTACGGATGAAGCTCCTGACAGTAACTTTCAATATTTTGCATTAAATCAGTAGGCTTAGTAAGCGCGTGTTCAATAGCTGCTTCTACGTCATCAGCGTCGGTAATATTAAGTAAATGAGAAAGAGGTTTTTGATTACAAAACGTGACTACCGGTTTACGTAGTAGTAAAAACATTAAAAGAACTGACGATGTATCGCACAGCATAACATCAGCAGTTTGTAGCAACGGCAAAACGTTATCGGTTTCAATAAATGTTAGATTTTCGTTACTCAGCGCTTTGTATTTATTAACCCATTCGACTGGCATTTTAGGATGAAACTGCATCAAAATACGCCACTTACCTTGTTCACTAAAATGCTTTATTTGTTCATATAATTTAGGAGCAAGTGATAGCTTTCGTGAGAAAGTTGAGCATATAAGTAAAGTAGGGCGAGGGTCGTCACTTACATAAGGGTTATTTGAAGTATTACTAAAAAGTGGATCGAGTGTTGGCCAGCCAGTTTCTGTTACTTTAAAGAAACCATGCTGTTTAGCGAGCTCTTTAAATCGGGTTGTTGTATTTGGGCCTTGCGTACAATATAAATCGTAACAACCACGAATAGTAAAGTGACCACGATTACCTTCAGAGCTGCGCTTTTCAGAATTAAAACCATGAAATACAGCCACTTTTTTACCCGGAATAAAGCTAGGTACTATATTGCCCGGTATAAATGTAATGTTTGGAGCCCAGTTTTTAACATCTTTTATGGTACGTAAACGTGGCTCGTCTGTAGTTAAAAAATCGGGGTTTACTTCGCTACCCGCTAAAAACCAGCGTACTTCACCACCATGTGCCAATATTTGCGCCTGTAAAGGCCTTAAAATAGCATAGGAATAATTTTGAGAAATATACATTAAATATTTCTTATTCTTAGTGGCAGTTAAATAGTTCAAGCTAGCTCCTTAGGGCAAGTAATCATTCAAGTTTACCCCAATGCGCCAGCTAGATAAATATTCTAAGATGATTTGTTTTTAGCCTAAGATTGAGCTTTGTGGTTGGCTAGATTATTATAGAGCGCCTAACCCCAATTCCATACTTTGCTCTTTGAGCATGCCAAACCCCGGAGATAGCATGACTAGCTATAAAGTTTTAGACGTAAACGATGACTTACCCATTCGTACCAAAGGTAAAGTACATAGTGGCAAAGTGCGTTCAGTTTATTGGTTAACTGATGCAGATAGCAAACGCTTAATAAATGAAAAAGGCTATAACGTTCCTGCCGATACTGAATTAGCCATTATGGTTATTTCTGACAGAATTTCTGCTTTTGATTGTATATGGCAAGGTGAAAATGGCCTAAATGGCGTTCCTGGTAAAGGGATTGCATTAAACTCAGTGGCTGCTCATTGGTTTAACATGTTTAATGAAGCCGGTTTGGCGGGTAATCATATTGTTGATATTCCTCATCCATACGTATGGATTGTTCGTAAAGCCAGTACAGTTAAAGTTGAAGCGATTGCTCGTCAATATATTACCGGCAGTATGTGGCGCGACTACGCCAAAGGCGAAAGACACTTTTGTGGTTTGCAACTTCCTGAAGGCTTAAAAGCGAATCAAAAGCTTGAGCAAGTACTTATAACTCCTTCTACTAAAGGTATTATAGAAGGGGTTGCCGATATTCCTGCCGTAGATGATGTAAACATCACGCGTGAAAATATTACAAACAACTTAGATGTTTTCAATTTTAAATCGGCTGACGATGTCACCAAATACGAAAAATTATTGGTAGAAGGATTCGAGCTAATTAGTAATGAGTTAGCTAAGCTAGGGCAAATTTTTGTTGATACCAAATTTGAATTTGGTTATGTAGAAGATTTAAATGGTGCGCAGCAACTTATTTATATTGATGAAGTAGGGACACCTGATTCATCGCGTATTTGGGATGAAGCATCTTATAGAGATGGCAAGATTGTTGAAAACTCAAAGGAAGGTTTCCGTCAGCTGTTAATTAATAACGTACCAGAGAGTGATGTGTTATTAAATAAAGACCGTATGGCTGAGCGTGAGCAGTTAGCAAAAGATTATATTTTACCTGAGTCAGTAATGCTTGAAGTGTCTGACACTTATGTGGGCATCGCGAGCAAAATTATTGGTAAAGAGATTATTATACCTAATGATCCGCGCCAAGAAGTGATTGCTATTTTAGATGCTGATTACGGTTTAATCGTTAAATAACGTAGTAAGTAGACAGATATAGCAAAGCTCATTTTAACTAATGAAAAAGTATGTATTTTAAGTAACTGAGCTATAATTCTTGCAATTAGTGCTCGTCTCTAATTAACTTAACCTATGGTGAATTTTTGGGTATGGTTATGTTAGAGCGAGCATGGCAAGTTATTGCAAAACGTCGTTATTTATTAGCACTGGGTGTATTGTTTAGTGTATCGGCTTTTGGTAATACCATTAATTTGGTTATTAAAGATCAGCATGACCAAGTATTGCCTAATGCTGTCGTAGAAATAAATCATTTACCTTCTTCAAAAACTTCGGGCAATTTACCCACAGCGGTAATGGATCAAGTTGATAAACAGTTTTCTCCAGAGTTGCTTATTGTACACCAAGGTCAGTACGTCGACTTTCCAAATAGCGATAATATTCGCCACCATGTTTATTCTTTTTCAAAAGCTAAACCTTTTCAATTAAAGCTTTATTCTGGCCAGCCAGAAGAACCTATTAAGTTTGATAATCAAGGTGTTGTTGTTCTAGGCTGCAATATTCATGACTCCATGGTGGGCTATATATATGTCGCTAACAGTAGTCATGTGTATACCAGTAACGAGCAAGGCCAGATAAAGCTGCAAGTAGATACTTTTCCTGTGCAAGCCAGTGTTTGGCATTCACTACAAACAGCTCCCTTGGATAATAAAAAACAGTTTAATATAGAATCACCCAGCCCGTTATCAATAACTATAAATACATCTACCCCTGCACCACGTAATACCTTTGGCAGTCAATTTAGGGAAGGCAATGGCCAATAATTTACGCAGCCGTATAACAACGCTATGCGTTGGCTTGGTGTTACTCACTACCTTGGTTAGTTTACTGAGCTTTTGGTGGTCTACCAGTAAATTTCAGGCAGAAAAAGTGCAACAAAATATAACGGTTGCGCAAAGCGTTTATAAACAATATTTAAAATCAAAAGAGGGCTTATTATTAACAGCCGCAAAGGTGTTAACCGCTGATTTTGGTTTTAAGCAAGCGGTTGCAACTCGTGATGCCGCCACTATTAGCAGTGTGTTATACAACCACAGTCAACGGATCAATGCGGATCTTATGCTGTTGCTCGATTTATCAGGGCGGTTAGTATCAGCTAATGTTAATGCACAAAATTTTGCCGATAACCTACAGCCCTTAATGGATGAGTTATTAAATAATTCTGAGCAATCGAGCTTTGTGGTGTTAAATAACCAGCTGTACCAAGTGATTTTATTACCCGTTAAAACTCCCAGAACCATAGCTTACAGTTTGGTCGGATTTAAAATAACATCTGCAGTGGCTACTGAGCTAAAAAGCTTAACCGGAATGGAGGTTAGTTTTGTTGCGCAATTAGATGATTTTGCAACAAGCTCGCTAGTATCCCAACCAGATAACTTTCAACCAATAACGTACTTTACCAATAAAACTACGGCTCGTTTTTTTGCCGAATACTTGGCCTATGAAAACGAACAAATAGCTTTACCCTCTTTACAATCGCATCCGATAACCTTACTGCTTAGCGCAGATTTAACCTCAAGTTATCGCGATATTGAGCAATTATTATTAACGCTGATCACACTCGCTGTTTTAACTATGTTATTTGGTGTGATCACCAGTAGTTTGTTAGCAAATAATTTAACGACAGGACTTTCACAGTTAGCGGTTATTGCCAGACAGTTTGCAAAAGGCGACTACCGCTTTAAATTTGAAGGTAAAAAGCAAAGCAGTGAAATAGAAACGCTCGTGAATGCTTTTAATAACATGGGTAATGATATTAATAAGCGTGAGCAGCAAATAAGTTTTCAAGCACATCACGATACTTTAACAGGGTTTTATAACCGTTCTGCTATGTTAGATTTATTAGCTAAGCGGCTCACTAATGATGCGCGGTACACGCTTGTTGCTATTGATATAAAAGGCTTAAGGCATATAAACGATAAGCTTGGTCCACAAGTAGGGGATGGATGTTTAATTGCAGTGGCAAACCGTATTCGTCAATTTTCTGATGAGCTAGGTGGTTTTCATGCCCGTATTGGTGGCGATGAATTTTTAACGGTTTACCCTTGTGCAGAGGTTGAGCAGGTAAAATGTGCAGTGGCTGATTTACTCAAGCAATTACAGCTAGCTTACAAGGTTAAAAATTTAAAAATAAGCTTACGTTTTAATGCTGGTATTGTGCAATACCCAGAGCAAGGGACTAAAGCAGACGATTTAATGCGACGTGTACTCATTGCTGTAGATGCAGCTACAACGAGTCAGCAAAGCTTACATTATTATCAAGACGGTGAAGATGAGGCGCATTTAGACCGTTTAATTATGCTTGATGAACTCAAACAAGCAATTGATGATGATAATGGACAATTATTTATGACCTATCAGCCTAAATTGAATATTAAAAGTCAGAAAATTGATAAGGTAGAGTCTCTTATTCGTTGGCAACGTGATGATGGGAGCTGGGTTTCGCCTGAAGTGTTCATTGATTTAGCTGAGCAGTCAGGATTAGTTGTGGAACTAACTGCCTGGGTTGTCGATACAGTTATTGCGCAAATAGCCGATTGGGATAAAAAAGGGATTCACTTACAGGCAGCCATTAATGTGTCAGCCCAAGATATTGCGCATGCGGGGTTTCATAATTTGTTGGTCGCAACCTTAAAGAAATATCATGTAAACCCAAGCTCTATCACTATTGAGTTGACGGAGCGCGATATGATCGAAAATGAAGCTCATGGTATCAAAGCGTTAGAGAACTTAAAAACTATCGGTGTTAAAATATCATTAGACGATTACGGTGTCGGGCAAACATCATTGGGGCGATTAAAAATGTTACCTATTGATGAGCTTAAGTTAGATAAATGCTTTATTTTAACTCTGCACGAATCACAAAAAGATCAATACATAGTGCGCTCCTCAATCACATTGGGTCACCAATTGGGGTTTTCTGTTGTGGCTGAAGGGGTGGAAACCGCTGAGTCTTTATCAATGCTTCACGAAATGCAATGCGATCATGCGCAAGGTTACTATTTAAGTCGCCCTTTAAAAGCGCAGCAATTAGAACAATGGTTAGAGGAATATCAGCGTGTACATTAAGTTATTATTCGCCTTGGCACTCTCATTTTGTAGTGCGTTAAGTATGGCTGCTACGGGGAAATTATTAGCAACACCGGGCGTGTCTCAAGTTGAAGGCAGTGCAGGAGGAGGGTTAGTTCCTTGGGCGCAGCTAGCAGGATATGCTAGTGAGGACGAATGGGCTGTTAATGGTTTTTGTAGTCGTGCTGATGTTACTGACTACCGTCTTGATGCCTGCGGCATGCAACTAAACCTATTCAATCGTGTTGAGCTCAGTTATGCAGTGCAGCAGTTTGATGTGCCTGCACTCAATACCGAAATAGAGCAGTCAATTTCTGGGGCAAAAATTCGTTTATATGGTGATATAGTATACAGTAAGTGGCCCCAGCTAAGCATGGGGGTACAGCATAAATCACTAGAGGATGGCACAGTAGCAAAGTTAGTTGGCGCAAAAAATACCAGTGGTACAGATGTGTACCTAGCCGCCAGTAAATTACATTTGGGCGCACTTGCTGGGTACAACTGGTTTTGGAATGTGACTACTCGCTACAGTAAAGCCAATCAGCTAGGACTGTTAGGATATGGCGGGGCTAATGAGGGCAGCCATATTTTAGTAGAAGCAAGTAGTGCAGTTTTTGTAAGTCGTGAACTTGCCATTGGTGTTGAATATCGACAAAAAGCCAATAACCTAGGTTTAGGCGAACAAGATTGGCGCGATTTATTTATAGCGTGGATGCCTAATAAGCACATGAGTGTGACTGCGGCCTATTTAGACTTAGGGCGGATTGCTGGTGTTGATAAACAAACCGGCTGGTATTTATCGGTTACGGGGTATTGGTAATGAAACTGAGTGTATTTATTTTTTGTTGTTTAAACTTA
The DNA here is from genome assembly GCF_023161865.1 of Pseudoalteromonas sp. 2CM36K. Lineage (NCBI taxonomy): Bacteria > Pseudomonadati > Pseudomonadota > Gammaproteobacteria > Alteromonadales > Pseudoalteromonadaceae > Pseudoalteromonas > Pseudoalteromonas sp. 2CM36K. Next base: position 27,755 of record NZ_JALNTK010000008.1, on the reverse strand, counting down.
CTTGCAGGGTGTACAACCCAACCCAATACCTCTTTGTATCACCAGCTTGGCGAACAAGCTGGGCTTGAGAGACTAACTGATAGTTTTATTACACAAATAGGTAATGACAAACAAGTGTTTCATTACTTTGAGCACAGTAATATCAGTCATTTTCGACAAGGGTTTATTAGCCATTTATGTTCGCTGGTGGAGGGCCCTTGCGAATATAAAGGCGACTCGATGGTTGCTATCCATACAGGTATGAACATAAATGAAAAAGACTTCAATCACGTTGTCGATTTATTAATAAATGCAATGAACGAGCAAAATATCCCACATACAGTGCAAAATGAAATTTTAGCTAAAATGGCGCCATTGCGTGGCGAAATTATTAAGATTTAACAACTAAAATCACATTGATAGTCATTAATAATTCAACCTAACTTTTAATACACTTGTCGACGTAGTAAAATTTAATTAAAAAGTTGGTGAATGAAGCTTTTATGACTTATTTATTTATATCCCGCAGTAACGTACATGCAAAATATTATAAAAAAATAATAAAAAAAATGTCACTAGACTGCCAGCTACATGTCATGGGGAAACCTAAGCTTTCTGCCATAAAGTATTTAAAAGATGCATTTAGAGTAGACTTTAATGATGTTGTTAAAGCGCAACTGAAACGTAAACAAGCGCGTAATATAATTTGGAATAGCTATATAATAAAAAAGGGTTACACACTCAGTCTTATCTTGTTTGAGCGTTTGCGTTATGCTAAATATTTAGCGCTTTTAAACAACGTTGATCCTGAGTATGTTGTTCTTTGGAATGGCAATAAATTACCAAATATAACTGTAGCTATGGCTGCAAATGCGCTAGGAATAAATCAATTTTATTATGAAAATGGACTTTTGCCGGGGACTAGTAGTTTAGACCCGCGTGGTATTAATTTTAATGCATCCTTAAGTCGTGACCCCTCCTTTTATCTTAGTTTTGATCCCCATAATTCCTTGAAATTTTCGGAGCCAGCTTTAATTCCTAGAGCAGATCATAGAAAGCGATGTTCATTTGACTTCGAAAAAGTTCCAGAGCGATATATTTTTGCTCCTTTTCAGGTACCTCATGATACGCAGTTAGCAAGCTTTTCTCCTTGGGTAGACTCAATGGATATGTTTTATGATGTTGTAGTTGAGGCTGTTAAGAGTTTGAACGATCCTTCATTAAAAGTCGTTTTTAAAGAACATCCATCATGGCACAAACATTACTCCCACCTTTACAGCAAAGATTCTGTAGCAATATTCGCTAATGGAAATAACACTAGTGACTTAATCAAATGTGCAGAGGCAGTCATAACTATTAACTCAACTGTTGGCCTTGAGGCTTTGCTATTTAATAAGCCGGTATTAACACTGGGCCAAGCTTGTTATAACATTGATGGGTTGGTTAAGCATGCTAACGATGCGGAATTATTGAGTAAGTATGTTTATGAGATCACTCAAGGGTGGCAGCCTGATTTGTTAATACGCAATAAGTTTTTTAGTTTTCTTGAACACGTCTATTGCATACCCGGTGTTTGGAAGCATACAGAGGAGAAGCACATCAAGGCAATTGAAGCGCGCTTTACTGGCAATGATGAGTTTTCTAAATATCATGGCACTAAAAAGAATAAACAATGAAAAATATAGTCAATGCACAATGGTTACATGCGCGTTTAGAGCAAACTAACTTAGTTATTTTTGATGCAGGTATGCTACGCCCCTCAGCTACAGGGGAATATTCGCCCGTTGCTATGCTACCTAAAGCACAACGGTTTGATATCAAAAAAGAACTCGCAGATACTTCAAACCCATTACCCAATACCTTGTGTAGTGCAGAGCAATTTACTCAGGTGATGCAAAAAGCGGGCGTGAATCACGACTCATTGGTGGTGATTTATGAAGATGCGGGGTTATTCAGTGCAGCTAGAGCCTGGTGGATGTTTAAAGCCATGGGATTTAATAACGTAAAAGTGCTCAGTGGTGGTTTAGCCAAGTGGCTTGAACTAGAGCTTCCGGTTGAGTCAAGCTATACACAAGCATCACTAAAAGGTGACTTTATTGCTCAATACCAGCCTGGTTACTTTATTGATAAAAAACAGGTGCTAAGTGCTACTAAGGATACCAATACGGTCATTTTAGATGCGCGTGCTTATGAGCGTTTTACCGGTAAAAATAAAGAGCCAAGAGCGGGTATGCGCAGCGGCCATATTATTAATAGCTATTCGCTACCTTTAACTAGCTTATTAGAAAATGGCGAGGCAAAATCACTCGACTTTATACAGGCACAGTTTAATAAATTAGTCGGGAATGCAAAACAGCTGCAATTTAGCTGTGGTTCAGGTGTTACTGCCTGTGCGCTTGCATTGTTCGCTGATGAATGCGGATATAATAATTTAAGTGTTTACGACGGCTCGTGGAGTGAGTGGGGCGCTGATAGCTCACTGCATATTGCTGTGGGTGACTAATTTAATTATAGGGACAATTTTTACACCCGTTTTTGCAGCAAGTACCCCGTTTTAAAAAATACCACTTACTAAACACCATGTAATTATTCTGCATGGTGTAATCTAACCCTTCAATTAAATTATCATGGTTTCTAAATTGTTTAGCAAAAGCGATTTGAGCTTTTATTGGCTGAGTATATATGGTTTCTATATAGTAATTAATTTTAGCAAGAGTACATGATCCGCATAAGCAGCTGGTTGCTGTATCATCGAGTGGTAAAATAGCGGGTAACTGATAACACCAACATGCGGTTATATCATTAACATTACAGTTAAGCGTTGTATTACATTGGCTGCAGTTTATCTGGGTCATTTTAGGTCTTATTAACAGTAGAGCAGCAAGAATAACAAACATTATGAATATACAAAAAGCATTGGCTGAATTTATTACTTTTGGTGAGCAAAGAGATAGTGCCATTAGTGTGATTGTTTCAACCGCAGCAAGCAATAAAATCTACCTGTACAGACTCACAAAGCCTGTACTAATTAATGTACTTACGCGTTGTTTCAATAAAGAAATTGATATTGACGATTTACAGCTGTGGGCAAATGTCATTGAGTCGCGAGATGACATAAATTGCGCCGAGCATGAAGGCGTTATTTACGCGCTGAGCAACAGCGAGCAAATGGGCGAATTGACTCATCAAAAGCTCGCACAGTTGTTAAAACTATTACAACAGTAGCAGGTGGTTATCAGAAAATATTAAAGGTTTTAAGCAACAGTTTTCAGATGTTAGTAACCACCGCTGGGCTAATCTCTAGCTGACACCTGAAACCTAAAACCTGTTCTTAAAGTTTACTTATGATAGCTCAAGCAAGTTTCTACTTCGTCTTTAGAGCCTAAAATAACCGCAACACGCTGATGGATAGCATCAGGCTGAATATCCATAATACGCTCAGTACCTGTTGAAGCAATACCACCGGCTTGCTCTACTAGCATTGCCATTGGGTTTGCTTCATAAAGTAAACGCAGCTTATTAGGCTTATTAGGGTCTTTAGTATCAGTTGGGTAAGTAAATAAACCACCACGGCTAAGTACACGGTGTACATCGCCAACCATTGCAGCAATCCAGCGCATATTGAAGTTTTGAGCACGAGGGCCTGTATCTCCGGCAAGTAAGTCGTTAATGTAGTTTTGCATTGCCGGTTCCCAGTGGCGCTGGTTAGAGGCGTTAATTGCAAATTCATTAGTTGTAGCAGGAATAGCGGCAAAATCTTGGGTAAGTAAAAAGCTACCTTGGGTTTTATCTAAGGTAAACATGCGTGTACCTTTACCCGTTGTTAGCGCAAGCATAGTTGATGGGCCATACAGTACATAACCTGCAGCTACTTGTTGATGCCCAGGCTGCATAAAAATCTTTTCATCAGCCGCATCTGAGCCCACAGGCGCTTTCATAATAGAAAAAATAGTACCTACTAGCGAGTTAATATCGGTATTTGACGAGCCATCAAGTGGGTCAAATGCAACAATGTACTCAGCATCTGGGTTACCGGCAACGGTATAATCTTCTTCTTCAGAGGCAATCGCTTTAACTGTGCCTGACTCCAGCAATATATCTTTTAATAACTGATTAGACAGTACATCGAGTTTCTTTTGTGTTTCGCCTTGAATGTTTTCATCGAGGGTTGAGCCTAATACGCCCGATAATTCACCTTGACCGACGCGAAATGAAATTTCTTTACATGCCGCTAAAATAGTACGAATTAACGACAAAAGTTCTCTTGAACAGCCATCTTCTAGTAATACTGGTGGGAGTCTACGCATTCTTTTTTCCTGATAACGTGTTAAAACTAATCATAATGTGAGAGAGATTAGTTTAGAGCGCTGAAATTCGTCTTAAATAACTGTATTGTATAAATAACCCCCTTATAATGGGGTACCTACATCGCATTTAAAACGCTAATAACAAAGATAAGATTATGCAAAAAATATCACGATTAAGTTACATACTCTTTACTGTGCTGCTCTGTATGATAACTCAAGCGCACGCAGCAATTAAGTCTATTGACGAATTTACTGAAAAAATGAACCATTTCCCTGGTTATTTTTCTTTCTTTTACGATACCCAAAACGGCAATGTGTATTTAAAGGTCGATAAACTTGAACAACAATTTTTATTACAACACAGCTTACCTTATGGCGTTGGGTCTAACGACATAGGTTTAGATAGAGGCCAATTAGGCGGTACTTATTTAGTACAGTTTGAGCGCTTTGGCAACAAGGTGATGTTGCGCGCTGTAAATACTTACTACCGTGCTAACACGAGTAATATAGCAGAGCAGCAAAGCGTTAAAGAAGCGTTTGCATCCAGTATTTTGGCGGGTTTTAAAGTTGTCGCGCAAGATGACAATGCTGCATTAATTGATTACACCCCCTATTTACTAAGCGATGTACATGGCGTAAGCCGTACTTTAGCTGCGCGCAAGCAAGGGCAGTTTAGCCTTGATGAGTCACGCAGTGCGGTATTTATGAATCGCTCAAAAGCATTTGTAAAAAATACTGAACTTGAAGCCATTCTCACCTTTAAAGGGTCTAAACCAGGTGAATATGTGCGCCAAGTGAGTGCTGACCCTTACGCTTTGAGTGTGCATATGCACCATTCACTTATTCAATTGCCTGATGATAATTACACACCTCGTAAATTTAGCCCGCAATCGGGTTATTGGAGTGTGGAGCATAAAAATTATGCAGCAGGGCTCGATGAGTCTATGTATGTGCGTTACATTCCGCGCCATCGTTTAGCAAAAAAAGATCCAAGCCTAGCAGTTAGTGAGCCAGTAGAGCCTATTGTTTATTACTTAGATCCTGGGGTACCTGAGCCAGTAAAAACGGCTTTATTAGATGGTGGGCAATGGTGGAATGACGCTTTTAATGCTGCAGGCTATAAAAATGCCTTTAAAGTTAAAGTGCTACCTGATAATGCTGATCCTATGGATGTGCGCTACAACGTTATTCAATGGGTGCATCGCGCAACTCGTGGTTGGTCTTATGGCAGTTCAATTATAGACCCACGTACAGGTGAAATTATTAAAGGCCATGTCACACTAGGATCGCTACGAGTACGCCAAGATATTTTAATTGCTGAATCACTGGCGGCGCCTTATTTAAAAGGCAATGAAGTGGCAAGCACTTTACATGCAATGGCACTTGATCGTATTCGTCAACTCAGTGCTCACGAAATTGGTCATACACTGGGTATTGCGCACAACTTTGCTGCGTCAGTAAATAATCGTGCTTCGGTGATGGACTATCCGCATCCGTTGTTAAGTTTTGCTGATAATGGTCAGTTAGATGTATCTGATGGTTATGCTAAAGGTATGGGCGCATGGGATAAGCAAGTGATCAAATATGGCTACAGCGACTTTACCGGACAAGATGAAAGCGCAGCACTCGCTGCTATTTTACAGCAAAATAAAGCGCAAGGTTTGGCGTTTATTTCTGACAGTGATGCCCGTGCCAAAGGTGGGGCGCACCCTACAGCGCACCTTTGGGATAACGGTAGTAATCCAAGTGAAGAATTACTTAGAGTGCTTGATGTGCGAAAGCAGGCGCTTGGGCAGTTTGGTATTAATAATATAAAAACTGGGGTTGCGCTATCGCAATTGGAAGAAAAGCTAGTACCGCTTTATTTGTTCCACCGTTATCAAGTTGAAGCGGTTGCTAAGCTTATCGCGGGCGTTGATTATGACTATGAGATACGCAGTGATGCACCCGTTAAAGGCGCCCAAGTTGTAACTAAAGAGGCTCAACAACAAGCGGTTAATGCCATTTTAGCGACCCTAAAAGCAAGCAACTTAACGCTTCCAGAGTCGATACTTTCCTTAATCGTACCTAAAGCGTATGGCGAGTCTAAATCACGAGAAAGTATAGTGGGGCGTACCGGCTTAACCATGGATGCACTTGCATTGCCTGAAGTCGCCGCGCAGCATAGTTTATCGCTATTACTAAATGCTCAACGATTAAACCGATTAGCGCAGCAACAAGCACGTGATAACCGCTTTTATAGCCTAGATGAGTTACTTAAACAGTTAAATAAGCAGGTGTTTAACGTATCAGCGCCTGCCACCATGACAGGAAAAGTAACGCAACGAGTACAGTACTTAACGGCAAAAACCATGGCTGATCTTGTGGCTAACGACGGTTTAAGCCCTGAAGTGCAAGCGCAACTACATTTCTATTTAAGCAAGCTTGCTGATGAGTTTAATCAACACTCTTTACTGAGCCATCCTGAAGTAGGTGACAGCGCATTTAAAGACTATTTAGCGGCGCAAATTAATCAGTTTTTAACAACAGGCCAGTGGCCTGATAACTTTAAAGCGTTACCTATACCACCAGGCTCACCTATTTAATAGTACAAGCCAGAGGATAAAGGCGCTGTGTAAACGTTACGTTTCATGGTGCCTTGTTTTTAGGGTGTTACTTTTGCTTGCATAAAGTTGGTTTTTTGTTAATCTAGCCACCCCCTATTTTAGTCTTTTTGAGGTGTTTATGGCGTTTTTATCTCGTTCGATATTGGCGTTATCAATGGCACTTTTAAGCTGCAATGCAATCGCACAAAAACAATGTGATGTTGAACTTCGTCATGGTTTAATTATTACCGATGATGTGATCCGTATTGTTGATAAAGGCCAAACCAGGGTGCAAATTAACAATAATAATCAACTGTTTATTCGAGGCTACTGGGTCGATTTAAGTACCGACGAAAGTAAAGTGCTAGAACAATTTAGCAATGGTATTCGTCAAACGGTGCCAGAGCTGGTCGATTTAGCGACTGATGGCGTAAACCTTGGGCTTAGTGCTATTGAGCATGTTGTTGAGGGCATGTCAGATAAAGAACCCGAAGTGCTAAAAACGCAATTACAATATGTAGAGCGTGCACTTATGGATAAGTTTAAGCGTGGCGACGACTTCTTTTTTATAGCCCCTCAATCGCTCTCCCAAATTGATGATTTTTTTACTAAAGAAATTAGCCAAAAAATACACTCTGCAGTACATGGCTCTTTGGGTGCTATTTTAATGTCGCTCGGGGATGCGTTTAAATCTCGAGAAGGCAATATAGAAGACCGCATGAACGACATGGGGCAACGCATGGATATCATCACTAAAGAAATCGATAAGTCGTTGCAGAAAAAAGCCCATCAATTAGAACTTAAAGCCTCTGAATATTGTGAATGCTTAAACTCTTTAGATATTACTGAATCTCGTCTGCAAGCGATTGTACCCGGAATGACAGACTTTGATTTAGTACAAATTAAATCGTAAGATCAGGTGTTAAACGCCAGATTTCAGACAGATATTAAGCAAGATTATTAAAGGCAACGAGTAGCGAACCTAGAGCGGCAGATGAACAGCCCGAACCTCGTGGCCCGAAGCCATTTCCTAACACCTAAACAGCCTTACAGTTTTATCTCTGCGGCGGTTAGTGGGCGGTATTCACCTGCAGCCAAATCTTCACCTAACTTTATACCCGCAATTTGTTCACGATGTAGTTCAACCACTTTGTTATCTACCGCTGCTAGCATACGTTTTACTTGGTGATACTTCCCCTCAGAAATAGACAAGCGTAAACCGTAACTGCCCAAGCGTTCAGCAATAGCAGGGCGAGTTAAATCTTTTTCATTGTGTAACTGTACACCATCGCGTAGTTGCTGCAGTGCATCGTCGGTAATCGGCTCTTGGGTTTCGACTAGGTAAGTTTTAAACTTATTCTTTTTCGGCGAGGTAATTTTATGTGACCAGTCGCCATCATTAGTAATAAGCACTAGGCCTGTGGTGTCTATGTCTAAACGCCCGGCAATGTGAAAGTCGGCCATGTTTGGCTCATCAAGCAAATCAAATACGGTTTTGTGTAACTCATCTGAATTAGCGCATACATAACCTACCGGCTTATTGAGCATAAAGTAGCGTTTACCTAAAAAAACTAATGGCTGATCATGAAATAACACGTCATCTTGCTGAGTAACTTGAAAGTCGAATGCCGTGATCACCTCGCCATTAACGCTAGCCGCTTGGCTTTTTATTGCTGCGCGGGCTTTTGAGCGTGGTAACTCTGCTAAATGGCTAATAAATTTATCTAAACGGCAAGGAAATTTCATGTTGTTCACATTTTTAGTCGGCTACAATGGCCGCGAGTATAGCGGATAGTGAAATACCATGACAGAGCCCAGCACAGAAATTTTAAGCCTGTACCATAGCAAGGTTTCATCAGGAGAGCTTGATTTCGATGCGGCGCAGCACCTAGCAGTGAGTGCGTTACAGTCTTTAAGTGAGCAATTAAATCAGCCTGCAAGTTGGTGGCAAAAAGCACCTTTAATTAAGGGAATATATTTATATGGCCCGGTTGGTCGGGGTAAATCTATGTTGATGGATTTATTTTATGAAAACTTACCCACAGAGAAAAAGCAGCGCCTGCATTTTCATCATTTTATCGAAAAAGTTCATGCTCAACTAGCCAAGTTACAAGGGGATAAAAATCCGCTACAAATAATAGCTAAACAGTGGGCCAAAGAGATAAAGGTACTGTGCTTTGATGAGTTTTTTGTTAGTGATATTGGTGATGCCATGATTATGGCTCGGTTATTTAACGCTTTGTTTGAACAAGGCGTGGTACTAGTCGCAACCTCTAACACAAAACCCGAGCAACTTTATTACAACGGTTTGCAACGCGCGCGATTTTTACCAACTATCGATTTAATAAATGCGCATTGTCATGTAATTAACGTAGCGGGGGAGGAAGACCACCGCTTCAGGTGCGGTAGAAGCAGTCGTCATTATTTTATTAACTTGCCCGATGCTGAATTTGAGGCTAGGTTTTTATCCGCATACCCTCAAGCAACGCGTGATAATACAATGACTGTGCATGGCCGAACACTTCCCTATTTATTAAAAACTAACGATGCACTACTGATTGATTTTATGGCACTGTGCTCAGGTCCTCGCAGCGCCAATGACTATATGTTTTTAGCAGAACAGTTTTCGGTAGTATATATCGCGAATGTGCCAATAATGGGCAAAGAAGCAACCGGTAAGATTATTGTGCATGGTATAGAAGATAGCTATCAGCGAGAAAAGCAGCAATTGGATGAGCATACGCTCGATGATGAAGCAAGGCGTTTTATTGCCTTAGTCGATGAGTTTTATGATTGCCACAAATTACTAGTAATTAATGCCCAGGCCGACATAAACGAGTTATACCAAGGTAAAAAGTTAAGTTTTGAATATGCGCGAACCCAGTCACGGATTGTAGAAATGCAAAATTGGTAAGTACAACATTAAAACACCGCATTTAATTTAAATGCGGTGTTTTAATTTTAAGCTGATAACTTAAAGAAGCCTTTATGACTTATATCCATTTGGATTATTTGATTGCCAGCGCCAAGTATCTTGCATCATGACATCAATACCACGCTCAGCTTGCCAACCTAGTTCACTAAGGGCTTTTTCTGGCGCAGCATAACAGGCTGCAATATCACCTGGGCGACGAGGTGACACCGCATAAGGGATTGCTTGGTCGCTAGCCTTAATAAACGCATTGACCATTTGTAATACTGAATAGCCGTTACCTGTACCAAGGTTATAAACAAGCGCACCGGTTTCTGCGGCTATTTTATCAAGTGCTTTTAAATGCCCTAGGGCTAAATCTACAACGTGAATGTAATCACGAACGCCAGTACCATCAACCGTATCATAATCGTCGCCAAATACAGCAAGTTGCTTTAATTTGCCAACCGCAACTTGTGAAATGAAAGGCAATAAATTATTAGGAATACCATTAGGGTCTTCACCAATCAAACCTGACTCATGTGCACCGACAGGATTAAAGTAGCGCAAAATAGCAAACGCGAAGCGCTCATCTGATTTAGCGATATCTTGCAACATCATTTCAACCATTAGTTTAGACGTACCATATGGATTGGTTGTACCGCCAACGGGGAAGTCTTCGCGTATTGGTAAGCTTGCTGGGTCGCCGTATACAGTGGCGGATGAGCTAAATACCAGTTTGAATACACCCGCATCACGCATAGCATCAACCAGTGTTAGTGTACCTTGTACATTATTTTGATAATACTCAATGGGTTTTACGACCGATTCTCCCACGGCTTTTAGGCCAGCAAAATGAATCACACTTTCAATGGTATGCTTGGCAAATACCGAGTCTAAAAAGGGTTTATCTAAAATATCACCTTGATAAAATGTAATTGCTTTGTCAGTTATTTTTTTCACTCTTTCAAGTGACTCTTCAGAGGAGTTACTTAAGTTATCAATCACGATAACGTCGCTGCCTTGCTGTAAAAGTTCTAAAACGGTGTGTGAGCCAATATAGCCTGCGCCACCGGTTACTAAAATTGCCATGAATGCCCCTTGGAAACCTCTGTTCAATTATCCTAATTTCACCATAAATACTGAGCTTTTACATGTATTATTTTGTTTGTTTTGCAATCGTAACATCGCAAGCTGTACTTTCGATTACATTTTGTGCAGTTTTAATAACACCTCAGCGTAAAGATTAAGTTATAGTTCATATGTAATTGCTAAAGTAAGGTATAGCAATTTGTAAAATATTTAGTTGATTATAATGATCAGCATACTCGTTGGAGAAACGTATGAACTCAGTTAAAAAAATAGCAATGTTGATATTTATTGCACTACCGAGTGTTGTTTGCGCGGGTGAGGCACAAGTTAAATGGCATGACTTTAATGATTATCACGATGTACGCCCATCAAACCAAACTAAAGGCTCATACCATAAGCAAATTGCCAAAAATATTGATGAGCACTTTGCAAAGCTCAGTGAGCAGCTTCCTAAAAATTATAGTTTAAAAATTGAAGTAACCGATTTAGATTTAGCTGGTGACGTGCGCTATGGCGGTGTTAACGAAATTCGGGTGGTTAAACCCATTCACTTTCCACGGATTGAATTTAACTATGTGCTCAGTAATGAAAGTGGTGTTGTCGCACAAGAAGACAACGTGAGCTTAAAAGATATGGGCTTTATGGATAAAATTAAAATGGGTCGAGACGAAGCATTTTACTATGAAAAACGCTTATTAACAGAGTGGTTTGGTGAGCAAATTTTACCGCGTATCTAGCTAATAACGCAAAGCATCTACTTTGGTAGATGCTTTGCAAGTAAGTCGCTAATTTTTACTTAAAGGTCGCTAACAGCGTTAGTAAATTTTGTAGTTTAATAACCGCTTGTTTTAGTTTTTCTTCATCCAAACCGTCGCTCGATAAGCTTTCTACATCAGCGGCAACGTCTAACACGTAAGGCTTAAAACGTTTAGCTTCGAAACTAAATCCAGCGTCCTCGGCAAATAAGGCTTTAAATTTTCCGTGACCTTGCTGTTGTAACTCATCGAGTTTTTTGTCAGCGTCAAGTGCCTGACGGTAAACAATTTTTAAGTTGGCGTTGAGTTGTTCAATTATAGAATCCATGGTTTTCCTAAAGCTTAGTGCAATGTTGCCGATAAATACTTAATAAGTGGGTTGGTGAATTAATTTACCAATTCAGCGACTATAATACGTGTATTACAGTTAAAAGTCAGGTGTGAGTTATGAATATATCAGGTGGAAATCTACCTACAATGCCTGGTGCAGGCCAAGGCGCAGAAGTATTAACTGCTGCTTTATCTAAAAAGCAACAGCAAGCTGATGGTGCCGCTGCACTGGCACTTATTGAAGGTGCTACACAATCTTCAAGTGCGCAAACACCGGCTAAGTCGGTCACTGCAACACTTGGGAATAATGTAAACGTTTATGTTTAAACTAATTTGAGGTCGATAGGGGTTTTACTTTTTTGACCTCCTATTTCCCGAACTAGTTTAGGCACTAAAAATCCTGGCAGGGCTTTTAGTAGCTCGGCCTGAATTTTTATTGCTTGTTGTTCGTCAATATCAAAATGACTTGCGCCTTCTACCTTATCCAGTAAGTGTAAATAATAAGGCAGTACGTCCGCATCAAATAACGCTTCACTTAAGTTTATTTGCGCATCAACTGTATCGTTCACATCTTTTAAAATAACCGCCTGGTTTAACAGTAGCACATCTGCTTTTTTGAGCATGTTCATGGCGTTTTTAAAGTCATTATCTATTTCGTTTGCATGGTTAATATGATTAACGAATATAATTTTTAATGGTGACTTTGCTAATCTTTCACATAATTGTTCAGTAATACGTGCAGGAATAACCACAGGCAAGCGGCTGTGTATGCGCATGCGTTTAATTTGTGGTATTTGCTCAAGCTCATCTAAAAACCAGCTAATAGCATCGTCTTTGGCCATTAGTGGATCGCCACCACTTAAAATCACTTCGTTAATATTTTTATCCGATTTTATATAGCTCAATGCATCAATAAGACTACGTTTATTCAGTTGGTTTTCTTGATAAGGAAAATGGCGTCTAAAGCAGTAGCGGCAATTTACAGCACAACCGGTTTTAAACATGACTAAAACACGCGATTTATATTTATGTAACAGACCCGGTTGATTGTTATCTTGCTCAAGTAACGGGTCTTTATTAAACCCCGATTTAGTTAAAAACTCTTGATGGCGGGGCATAACTTGCAGCAATAAAGGGTCATTTGCATCGCCGTGACGAATTTTTTTTATAAAAGGCAATGGCACACGAACAGGGAACAAGCTACGAGCTTTTATGTCGTTTTCATGGACTTGGCTCGATAAACCAACCATTTCTAGCAACACTTTTGGGCAGGTAACTACATTTGCTAATTCTTTTTGCCAGTTTTTATGCAAATTTGCTTCATTTCTTTGTATCATTGGCACGTAGATTACTCGAAAAATATAAATAGAGGAAACGATGGCGAATTATAGCACCAACGAGTTCAAGGGCGGCCTAAAAATTATGATGGACGGCGAACCTTGCAGTATCTTAGAAAATGAAATGGTAAAACCGGGTAAAGGCCAAGCGTTTAACCGTGTTCGTATCCGTAAGCTTATCTCTGGCAAGGTACTTGAAAAAACCTTTAAATCGGGTGAATCGGTTGAAGGTGCTGATGTAATGGATACCGATTTAGCGTACCTATACACAGACGGTGAATTTTGGCATTTCATGAACAACGAAACATTTGAACAAATCGCTGCTGATGAAAAAGCACTGGGCGATGCTGGCAAATGGTTAGTTGAAAACGATGTATGTACTATTACATTATGGAACGGCAGCCCAATTGCTGTAACTCCACCAAACTTTGTTGAGCTTGAGATCACTGAAACCGACCCTGGCCTTAAAGGTGATACAGCAGGCACGGGTGGTAAACCAGCAACGCTTAGCACAGGTGCTGTAGTACGTGTTCCATTATTCGTACAAATTGGCGAAGTAATTAAAGTAGACACTCGCAATGGTGAATACGTAAGCCGTGTTAAGTAAGCTGTAACACGCCTTATTAATTAAATCCCGGCTTAAGCTGGGATTTTTTTTGGAGAGAATATGTCAGCAGATCTTTGGGCGCCGAGTGCCAGCATAGATACACTCAAGCAACGAGCAGCGATTATGCGCAGCATTCGTGAATTCTTTTATGTTCGTAATGTAATGGAAGTCGAAACACCAAGTTTAAGTGCTGCCAGTGTAACCGATGTACATTTAGCCAGCTTTGATACTACATTTGTCGGCCCAGGTCATGCTGGTGGGCTTCCCCTGTTTTTGCAAACATCTCCAGAGTTTGCGATGAAACGCTTGTTAGCGGCCGGCTCAGGCGCTATTTTCCAGCTTTGTAAGGCATTTAGAAATGAAGAAGCGGGCAGTCATCACAACCCTGAATTTACAATGCTCGAATGGTATCGTCCTGGGTTTGACGAATTTGCTTTAATGGATGAAATAGATGAGTTGATGCAGCTTATTCTTGAGGTTGCGCCTGCAGAGCGGATTACCTACCAACACGCATTTGAACGCACGCTAGGGCTTGATCCATTAACTGCCTCTATCACGCAGCTACAACAACTCGCATGCGAACATGGCTTTGCTGATATTGCTAAAAACGAGACTCATAAAGATACCTTACTGCAATTATTATTTTGTATGAAAGTAGAGCCGACTATTGGTCAAGACATCCCCTGTTTTGTGTATCACTTTCCCGCATCGCAAGCGGCACTTGCACAAATTTGTAAACACGATCAGCGAGTTGCAGGGCGCTTTGAGCTTTATTATAAAAATATGGAGTTAGCCAACGGCTTTAATGAACTCACCAATGCCAAAGAGCAAGCAAAAAGGTTTAACCAAGATAACGCCTACCGCGCTGCTAGTGGCTTAAAACAAGTACCTATGGATACGCGTTTAATTGCCGCATTAGAGCATGGTTTAGAGCAATGTGCGGGGGTTGCATTGGGAATTGATAGATTAGTGATGCTAGCAACCAATAAGCAAAAAATAAAAGAGGTGATTGCGTTTGATGTGGCAAGAGCTTAAAGCAGCTAATAGCTTAAAGCGGTCAGCTATCAGATAAAAAAACACCGCGTTTGCATTGAACGCGGTGCTTTTTATTCTCGAACTGACAACTGGTTCGCTGTATTACAGATTAAGCGTAAACGTAACGCCGGCCACACGTGGCTCACCTAGTTGAATGTAAGTTTGACTTGTATAACCATCTAACGGGTTGTTACCAAATTCAAAACCGCGAGTTGGAACGGTTTCATCAAACACATTACGTGCCCATGCGCGTACAGCCCACATATCGGCTTCGTAACCAAGGCTTACATTCACTAAGTTTGTGTTTGGAGCTTGTGCATTATGGCTATCGGAGAAGTAATAATCATCTTTACCTTCAACACCTAACATAGCATATAACTCATCAGTAACATTGTAGCGTGCACTAAATGCATATTGATATTTAGGCGCTTGTGCTTGCTCACGACCGTCTTGATTTAAACCAGATTTAGTAACAAAGTCATTAATTTTAGTGTCTAAGTATCCGGCACTTCCGGTAATAAATAAGTTTGGTGTTAGTTGATAGCTGCCTTCAATTTCAAGGCCATAGTTACTGCCAGAGCTGGCATTGGCGACATAACCGGTAAATTGTTGGTCTGATACTTGCCACGACTTTAACTGAATATTGTCACGGTGCATATAAAATGCAGCTAAACGCAGGGTAAACTTATCATCCAATGAGCTGCCTTTAACACCAAACTCACCACTCCATAAGTACTCTGGATCAAAGCTAGTATGCTGTTTGAAAAAATCAGCATCTAAACTTAACCCTTCATCTTTTGCTTTTGCTAGCGCTTCTGAATTAATCCCACCGGCTTTGTAACCGCGCGTGATACTGGTATAAATCATGGTGCGGTCAATAACTTGGTATTCAAGTGCAATTTTACCACCGAGCATAATATCGTCAGTTTCTTCAATAAAACCGTTACTATCGGTGTAATCACCTTGATATTGCTCAACTCGTAAACCAGTAATAAGCGTAGTTTTTGGGCCAATTGCTGTGGCTAATTGGCCATAAGCTGCCATGTTATTGGTTTCATAGGTTGAGGCAAATGGATTGGCTAACCATGTATATTGACGCTCAAGGTCAACATCGCGGTTTTGATAGTAAATACCCGCCACCCAATTACCTGTTTTGCCATTAAACTGCAGATCGAGCGCTTGATCATCACGATCGCGGCTATAAATATCTGTTGAACTATAACCATCAGGATGTAAACCGGCAGCACATAATTGCGGCTTACTTGTATCGTTACATACCCAGTCTTCATCAAAACTATAAAAAAGCTCAGTATCAATGGCTGAAAGGTTTAAGCTGACATCAAAGGCGTCAAAACCGGTGTAAGTATTATTAAGGCCAACAGCATAGCTTTGTTGATTATCTTCGCCCGGTTGATCAGCAAGACTGTTGCGAGAATTATCAAGGGTAAATGCATCATAACCGTTATTGATATCGATATAGTGCAGGTTTAGCTCTGAATTTAAATGAGCTGTGAGTTGGCTATTTAATTTAAAGCGGGCAACTTGTTCATCTTGGTTTTGTGTTTCATCATTTAAATAGAGGTTGTTTACGTAACCGTCAGATTTTCTGCGAAAGTAGCTAACGCGTGCACTGGTATCATCGGTTAAACCTGTGCTAGCAGCAACGCCTGCTTCATGGCTGTTATAAGTGCCAGCACCTAAATGTAATTTTAAACTAGGAACGCTGGTTGCATTAGCTGATTGCATTTGAATCATACCCGCCATGCCATCGGCGCCAAAACGTGTACCTTGTGGACCGCGGTAAATTTCTACTTGGTCAATATCAAATAATAATGAGCTGCCACCAAGGCCAGAATAATTTATACCGTCAATCACTAAACCGACAGATGGGTTAATTGGGTCGACGAATTGTGAACGAAGTCCCACGCCTCGAATTTGAATATAACGTCCGCGCGAGGCGCCTGAAGCAAAATTCACATTTGCAGCGCTTGCTAGCATTTCATCTAAATAAGTAGCCCCTCTGAGATTTACTTCATCCTCAGAAAATAAACTTGCGCTGGCACTTAGCGTTTGAATGCTTTCTTTTTGAAAGTCACCAGTAACAATGATTTTCTCTAGGTCGGTGTCATCTGCATTGGCGTAGATTGGGGCACCGAATAGTGGTAATAACGTGGCTGTAATTAAAGACAAACGTAAATTCATTAGGTTACTTAACTCCATTTTAGGGACTTGTATGGTAGCAATTATTTCAACACTTGTGCTATAAACGCGGCAATTATACGTTAAATAATTTGGATTACTAATATGACCTTTAAAGTAGACTTTAAAGTGCGTGACTACGAGTGTGACCTACAAGGTATTGTAAATAATAGTGTTTATTTTAATTATCTGGAGCACGCTCGTCATGAGTTTTTATACGCACAGGGTGTTGATTTTGCACAACTTGCCAAAGATAAAATTAACTTAGTGGTACTTCGCAGTGAAATGGATTACAAGCAGTCTTTAAAGCCAGCGGATGAATTTTATGTAGTAGTAGAGCCTGTACGCATTAGTCGCCTTAAATTTGCGTTTAAACAAACCATAATACGCAAATTAGACGAAAAAGTGATGCTCAATGCCTTAGTAATAGGTACGTCGGTTAACGAGAAAGGTCGTCCATTTTTACCACCACAGATAGATAACTTATTCCAAGCAATTGCATAATTCCAAATAGCACTGCTTTTAAACTAGCTTAGAACAAAAATTTACATTTAAAACATGCATTTTTAACGGATAAACCTGACAAATATTGATACTATTACACTAATTAGACAATAAGTTAGTAGTAACATGAAATTAGCAGCAATACCGATGCTTGTAATCGGTTTATGTGTTGGTTGCGCATCAACAGGGACAGTTACCACTGAGCAGCTAAAATATACACAATGGCAATTATCAAAGGTTGATGGTTTGGGCATTCCCGCATCTTTTAAAGCATCAATGAGCTTTATAGAAGCGCTACAAATAAACGGCTTTGCCGGATGTAATAAGTTTTTTGGTGAAGGCTCACTTGAAGATAGCAGCTTGAGCGTAAGCAAATTAGGTATGACACGTAAATCATGTGGCCCTGAACTGGATGAGTTTGAACAACAGTTTTTACAAGCTCTGCAGCAAGGTGCAGTGCTTAACATGCAAGACCAAAAATTGGTGATGCAAGGCGAGCAAAAATTTGTGTTTATCCCTAAGTAAATTTTACACATTTTGAAAAACAGCCCCTTGCAGGGAATTTTCAACTGGCGTACACTCATAGCAGATTTGATTAAAACATTATCAAATCAACGAACAATTTAACTACTTGTCGGAGTGCCTAAGTTTTATTTAGGCTGAGATCGCGAAAGCGGGATCCGTGAACCTGATCAGGTTAATACCTGCGTAGGGAACAAGCTGCCTAAACGGGACGCTTGTGCGTCTTTTTTTATGCGCACAAAAAAGCAACATCCGTCTTAGGCCGCAAAGTCGCATAAAGCGACTTTACGATCTTTCTCTATTCCATCGGAATATCTGGCAAGACAACCCTTAAGCAATGAGGTAAGTCATGTCAAACACTACAAAAAAATCGTCGCGCCGCGAAACCCGTGCCGCTGCATCTGACTATATTTATAACCTAACGGGTCAACCATTCCCAAGCTCTCATAAAGTGTATGTTGAAGGCACGCAAGAAAATGTACGTGTGGGTATGCGTGAAATCACATTGAGCGATACTTTTATTGGTGGTGATGAACAAAACCCAGTGTATGAGTCAAATGCACCATTGCGTGTTTACGATACATCAGGCCCGTATACCGATCCTGAATTTAAATTGGATGTGCGCAAGGGACTTAATAAATACCGTGAACAATGGATTGAGAGCCGTAATGATACCGAAGTACTAGAGTCGGTAACCTCACAGTTTGCACAGCAGCGTATGGCTGATGATGGGCTAGATCATATTCGCTTTGAGCATTTACCAAAAATTCGCCGTGCAAAAGCGGGTAAAAACGTAACGCAAATGCATTATGCCCGCCAAGGGATAGTTACCCCAGAAATGGAATATGTAGCGATACGTGAAAACATGGGGCGTGCGCAAATACGTGAAGAGTTACTAGCTGCGCAGCATAAAGGGGAGTCGTTTGGCGCGAGTATTCCTGAGTTTATTACTCCTGAATTTGTGCGTGAAGAAATTGCTCGTGGTCGCGCTATTTTACCTAACAATATTAATCACCCAGAAACCGAGCCTATGATTGTTGGTCGTAACTTTTTAGTTAAGGTTAACGCCAATATAGGTAATTCATCAGTGGGTTCATCTATCGAAGAAGAAGTTGAAAAAATGGTGTGGTCAACCCGTTGGGGTGCCGACACCGTAATGGATTTATCAACAGGACGTTACATTCACGAAACCCGTGAATGGCTGGTACGTAATTCGCCAGTCCCTATCGGTACTGTTCCAATTTACCAAGCACTTGAAAAAGTAAATGGCGTAGCTGAAGACTTAACGTGGGAAATATTCCGCGATACTTTAATTGAGCAAGCCGAGCAAGGTGTTGACTACTTTACTATTCATGCCGGCGTGCTTTTGCGCTATGTGCCTATGACAGCAAAACGCGTAACAGGCATTGTATCGCGCGGTGGCTCTATTATGGCTAAATGGTGTTTAGCGCACCACAAAGAAAACTTCTTATACACCCACTTTGAAGATATTTGTGAAATTTTAAAACAATATGATGTGTGTTTTTCACTAGGGGACGGTCTGCGTCCGGGCTCTATTGCCGATGCTAACGATGAAGCGCAATTTAGTGAGCTTCGTACCTTAGGCGAACTGACTAAAATAGCTTGGAAGCATGATGTACAAGTGTTCATAGAAGGCCCTGGGCATGTGCCTATGCATATGATCAAAGCCAATATGGAAGAGCAACTTAAACATTGTGACGAAGCGCCCTTTTATACCTTAGGCCCACTCACCACTGATATTGCACCGGGGTACGACCATATAACCTCAGGGATTGGGGCTGCGCAAATAGCTTGGTATGGCTGTGCCATGCTGTGTTATGTAACACCGAAAGAACATTTAGGTTTGCCAAATAAAGAAGACGTTAAAGAAGGCCTTATTACTTACAAAATTGCCGCTCATGCCGCCGATTTAGCCAAAGGTCACCCCGGTGCACAAGAGCGAGACAACGCGCTATCAAAAGCACGCTTTGAATTTAGATGGCACGACCAATTCAACATTGGTTTAGACCCGGTTCGCGCCCGTGAATACCATGATGAAACACTGCCACAAGAATCAGGTAAAGTAGCCCACTTTTGCTCCATGTGTGGCCCTAAATTTTGTTCGATGAAAATAACCCAAGAAGTACGTGACTACGCCAAAGATCTAGAAGCGCGCGGTATTGATCCTAATAACGTGGGTGATGCCATTGAAATCAAAATGGTTGATGTAGAGGCCGAGATGAAAGCTAAATCTGAAGAGTTTAAACAATCAGGCTCAGAGATTTACCATAAAGCAATATAAAATAGGTTGTGAGTTGCGAGCATCGAGTAGCGAAATGTTTATCTTAGCATCTTGTTGCTCGAAGCCAGAGACCCGCATCTCGCAGCTAAATGTAGGAGTGTTTATGTTTTATAACATTGCTGTGGTGGGCTTTGGTTTAGCAGGGCGGTTGGCGGCGCTTGAGTTAAGTAAGCAGCACCGTATTACCGTATTTGAAGCCGATGATGAACATACTCAGAACAGTGCCGGTAAAGTGGCGGCGGCTATGCTGGCACCACTAGCTGAATCGGTTATGTGTGAACATGATTTAGCGCTATTGGGAGTAGATTCTATTGCTCGCTGGCCTGCTATTTTAGATGAGTTAAACAGTGAGGTGTTCTTTCAACAGCAGGGCACCTTAGTGGTTGCTCACCCGCAGGATAAAGGCGACTTACAAAGTTTTGCACAGCGAATAAAGCCGTTACTAAATTTTAGTGCCAAAGCGGTTAATACGCAGCAAATAGCGGATTTAGAACCTGAGCTTACAGGGCGTTTTAATCAAGGGCTATTTTTACCCGGTGAAGCGCAAATAGATAACCAAGCCTTTTATAAAGCCAGCTTTAGGTTGCTAAATAAGCGCAAAGTAAAGTTTGTGTTTAATCAACGCGCCAGCATCTTTGATAATAAAGTGAATAATCGAGAGTTTGATTACATTATTGATTGCAGAGGGCTTGGAGCCAAACAAGATCAGCCACTTCGAGGCGTGCGCGGGGAAGTGGCAAGGTTATACGCCCCTGAGGTTAACTTAACGCGGCCTGTGCGGTTAATGCATCCGCGTTACCCTATTTATATTGCACCTAAACCTAATCATGAATATGTCATAGGGGCAACGGAGATCGAATCGCAAGATACAGGTCCTGCAACTGTGCGCTCAACCCTTGAACTATTATCAGCGGCCTACACTGTTCATAGTGGCTTTGCCGAAGCGCGATTATTAAATATTCAAACAGGCTTACGCCCAGCGTTTAGCGATAATCGCCCACAGGTAAAAAAAACGAGCAAGGTTATCAGTATCAATGGCTTGTATCGCCACGGCTATATGTTGGCCCCCGCGCTTGTAGCACAAGCACTATCGCAAATAGAGTGAGTATTAAATGAACATTACAATTAATGGTGAGCTTTTAAATGTGACTAGCCATGCACTGCTGGAAATAGTAAAAAACGTGGGTGCAATGGCGCCTTATGCCGTGGCTGTAAATGGAGAGTTTATTCCTCAGAGTCGCCATAGCCACGTTGTTATAAATGAAGGTGACAGTATTGAGTTATTGTCACCTATCCAAGGTGGATAGTGCTATGCAAAGCAAAGACTGTTTAACAATTTATGGTGAACCAATCAATAGTCGCTTGTTAATTGGATCTGCGTTATATCCGTCACCAGATATCATGACGCAATCAATTAAAGCCTCAGGTGCTGAGATAGTCACCGTGTCACTTAGACGACAACAAAACGCGGCGGCAGGGAATGATTTTTGGCAATTAATTAAAAACACCGGTTTAAAAATACTGCCTAATACTGCCGGATGCCACAGCGTCAAAGAGGCTATTAACCTAGCTAAAATGTGCCGAGAAGTATTTGCTACCGATTGGATAAAACTTGAATTAATAGGCGATGACTATAATTTACAGCCCGATCCCTTTGCATTACTTGAAGCCACAAAAATATTGATTGATGATGGGTTTAAAGTACTGCCTTATTGCACTGATGATTTAGTGCTGTGTCAGCGCTTGAATGGATTAGGCTGTGAGGTGCTAATGCCGTGGGGCGCGCCTATTGGCACCGGTAAAGGATTGTTAAATAGTTATAATTTAAAAACCATTAGAGAACGCCTGCCTAATGCAACATTAATTGTTGATGCCGGGTTAGGTTTACCATCGCACGCCTGCCAAGCACTTGAATTAGGGTATGATGCTGTATTATTAAATTCAGCCATTGCAGGGGCGGGTTGCCCAGTGACTATGAGCCGTGCATTTAAAGCTGCGGTAGAGGCAGGGCGCTTTGCATACAATGCCAAAGCAATGCCCGAAAAAGACGTTGCAACCCCCTCAACCCCAACAATGGGTATGCCATTTTGGCATCAGCAGTAAGGAAAGAAAAATATGACAAACGTAGTGTGGACAATTGCTGGCTCTGATTCTGGCGGCGGCGCGGGTATTCAAGCCGATATTAAGGCAATGCAAAGTTTTGGTGTGCATGGTTGTACAGCAATCACCGCGCTTACCGCTCAAAATAGCTTAGGTGTAGAGGCCATTAATGCAGTGTCTACCGATATTATTGAGTCCCAGTTGCTTGCACTTGAAAAAGACATGAAAGCCAAAGTGATAAAAATTGGTATGCTTGCCAATGTGCAGCAAATTCAGTTAATTAGTGAGCACATAAGCCATTACAAAGCCAAATGGCCAACCCCGCCGGTTATTGTGTATGACCCTGTGGCTATTGCCTCAAGCGGTGACTTACTTACAGAAGAAGACACCGTAAGTGCGATAAAAGAATGTTTACTACCGCTGGTGGATGTAATTACCCCAAATACCCACGAAACCCAGTTATTAACGGGTGTGTATTTAATTGGCCCTGCAGCGATTAAAGAAGCGGCGAGTAAGCTGATGGCGTGGGGCGCAAAAGCGGTGGTGATTAAAGGCGGACATTGGGATTACCCAAGCGGGTATTGCATTGATTACTGCACACAAAACGCTGAAGACTATTGGCTAGGTAATGAAAAAATTCAAGTTCCTCATAGCCATGGTACAGGGTGCAGTATGGCGTCAGTAATTGCTGCGTGTCTTGCAAAAGACTATCCGTTAAAAGATGCGTTTATTTTAGCTAAAGCCTATATAAACCAAGGTTTAAAGCAATCAGTTCGCTATGGCGAGGGCATAGGGCCGGTTGCACAAACGCAGTTTCCTACCGATTTAGCGCATTACCCTCAGGTGATTGAACCGGGTAGCTGGTTAGGTGATGAGTTGGATTTTGATGTGCCGCTTGATTTTAATATGGCTGCTGATTTTGCAGCCTGTGAAAGTAAAAAGCTTGGCCTCTATGGTGTGGTTGATAGTATTGAATGGCTAGAAAAGTGCTTACAGCAAGGAATTAAAACAGCTCAGCTTCGTGTTAAAAATAAAACGCAGAATGAGCTAGATGAACTGATTGCCAAAGCGGTCACCTTGGGTGAGCAGTATAATGCGCAGGTATTTATAAATGATTACTGGCAACTTGCCATCAAACATGGCGCCTATGGGGTGCATTTAGGGCAAGAAGACTTAGAGAGTGCAAACTTAGTTGCTATAAAAGAAGCAGGCCTGCGACTTGGTCTCTCTACCCATGGGTTTTATGAAATGCTTCGGGCGCATAATTACCGCCCAAGCTACATGGCCTTTGGCGCGATTTATCCTACCACCACCAAAGACATGACAGGGCAAATACAAGGGCTTGAAAAGCTCAATAAATTTGTACCGCTTATGCAGAGTTACCCTACAGTCGCTATTGGCGGTATTGATTTAAATAGGGCGCAAGAGGTTGCTAAAACGGGCGTGGGCAGTGTAGCCGTGGTGCGTGCTATTACCGAGGCTGATGATTATGTAGAGGCAATCAATACCTTAAAATCGGTGATAAATGAGAATGCCTGCTAACATGCAAACGCAGCAGCTCAGCGACAAAGAAACTCTACGTTATAGCCGCCACTTATTATTAAAAGAGGTGGGGCTTGAGGGGCAGTTAACACTTAAAGCGGCAACCGTTGCTGTGGTAGGTGCAGGTGGACTAGGAAGTCCTGCGCTACTTTATTTAGCAGCTGCTGGTATTGGCACACTAATATTAATTGATGACGATACCGTTGAACTCTCTAATTTACAGCGGCAAATACTGTATAAAGTGAATCACTTAGGGCAGCAAAAAGTAAATGCAGCAGGGAAGGTGCTTGCGAGCCTTAACAATCAAATAAACATAGTGACTCACTCGCAAAAGTTGAGCGATGCTAACAGTGATGCACTATTCAGTAACGCCGATATCGTACTTGATTGCTCTGATAACTTTGCGACTCGTTACACCGTCAATCGTTTTTGCGTAAACAACAAAACACCACTAATTTCTGCAGCAGCGCTAGCAACCCAAGGGCAATTAATGGGCTTTGACTTTAGGCAAACAGATAGCCCTTGCTATGGCTGCGTATTTCCACAAAATGATACTAACCATGTTGTTAATTGCGACAATGCGGGCGTTATTAGTCCCTTACTTGGTGTAATTGGCTCTATGCAGGCACAGCTAACTCTTAATATGTTGTTAGGTCATTGTGGTGGGAGTATGTTTATAACCTTTGACGCATTAAGCTTAAAGCAACAGCATTTTAAGATGGCTAAAAATTTAGCGTGTAGAGAGTGCGCAAGTGTGAGTAAAGAACAGCTTCGCTTTTAACCTGAGCAAGCTCTTCGTCTACAAAAAAACACCGCGTTCAATACAATAAACGCGGTGCTTTTTAATTTCGATCTGACAACTGGTACTATTTATTAATCATCAATTTTTGCAAACGCAGTGCCTAAACGAGTTACCGTTTCAGGGCGTTGATCATCAAAAATATCGGCTTTATCTGCACCCCATGCAAGCACAACTGTTGAGCCTAATTTAAAGCGGCCCATTTCTTCCCCTTTCTTAAGGGTGATCGCGTTTTCGCCTTTAGTTGGGTAGTTCCAGCTAAACACATCACTGCCAGCTGGTGGAGTGACTGTGCCAGCCCAAATAGTTTCTATGCTAGCAACAATGGTTGCGCCTACAAGGACCATAGCAAGCGGGCCAATTTCAGTTTCAAAAATTGCTACTACACGCTCGTTACGGGCAAATAAGTTCGGTACGTTTTGTGCGGTAAGAGGATTTACCGAAAATAAATCGCCCGGTACATAAATCATTTTGCTTAGCGTGCCATCAATTGGCATATGAATACGGTGGTAATCTTTTGGTGCCAAGTAAATAGTTGCAAATTTACCGCCTAAAAACGCGGTTGTGTCGTCTTGTGATCCACCTAACAATGCTTGTAAGCTGTAATCGTGACCTTTAGCTTGAATAAGTTGACCATCAACAATGTCGCCTAGTTGGCTAATTGCGCCGTCTACTGGATGAATAATAATATCGTCATCTTCAACCATAGGACGCACACCGTCTTTTAACGGACGGGTAAAAAATTCATTAAAGCTTTTGTAATGAGCCGGATCTGAATATTTAGCTTCGCTCATATCTATTTTATATTGTTTAATAAATAATTTAATTAATGCGGTTGTTAACGCACCGGCTTTTGCTGCAGCAAGTTTACCTACCACACGAGAAATAAAGTGTTTTGGCATGGCATACTGCATGGCGATTTTAAATTTATCTAAACTCACAGGTTATTCCCTTATTATACGCGGGGCGCACGAGCGCCTGCACGGCCATCGGCCATGGTTTCTAAAATACGGTGGTAGCTTTCAAAGCGTAATTTTGAAATATCGCCATCGACTACCGCTTGTTTAATTATACAGCCCGGATCGTTTAAATGTTTACAATCTCTAAACCGGCATCCGCCTATAAATTCTCTAAATTCTTTAAAGCACCAAGTGACGCGTTCAACATCTAAATGCCATAGGCCAAATTCACGAATTCCCGGTGAGTCAATTAAATTACCCCCACTCGGTAAATGATGAAGGCGCGATACCGTGGTGGTGTGCTGGCCAAGCCCGCTGTTTTCAGACACTTCTTTAGTCAAAATTTCAGCATCCGGCAGTACAGTGTTAACTAAGGTAGATTTACCCACGCCACTTTGACCAACAAAAATATTGTTTTTGCTCGCAAGTACTTCTTTTAACTCATTAATTCCTTCGCCAGTTATATTACTAACCAGCAGCACCTGATAATTAAGCTTACGGTAAATGTCGAGGATTTGTTGTATTTCGTTTAAACCAGCTTCATCAATTAAATCAATTTTATTAAGTACTAAAATGGGTTCGATACCCATGTCTTCACAGGCAATTAAATAGCGGTCAATAATGCTCGGGGTAAACTCTGGCAGTACCGCTGAAACCATTAAAATTTGATCAATGTTAGCGGCAATCACTTTAACCCCATCATAAAAATCGGGGCGCGTGAGTTGTGAACGGCGCTCTTGAGTTGCTTCAATAACACCCGCTAAATCACCTTCACTTACTTTTGCACGGCGAAACAATACTTCATCGCCGCAAACCAAGTTCGATACGGTACGACGAATATTACAACGTAATACATCACCGTTTTGTGTTTCTACATCGGCATGTTGTCCAAAGCGGCTAATAACAATCGCATTTTCCACTTGACCTAAATTATCTGTTTGCCATTCTTGCGCGCCGACTTTTGCCGGTTTTGTATCGGCATTCGATAAGCGCTTTTGATGATTGGCCTTGATCCTACGGGATTGGCCTTTACTTAATTTTTTCTGTTTTGCCACTTGAGGCCTATAACCTGAGTTAAATGCCGAGTTTGCCAAAAAAAGCTTTAGCTCGACGGTTGATGCTAATATGATATATCGAAATGCGTTGGATCTAAAGAAAAGCACCGTTTAAGGTAATTATGACTATTAATAAATCAAATTTAATTTGGCTCGATCTGGAAATGACCGGACTTGAACCAGAGACTGACAAAATACTTGAAATTGCAACTGTTGTCACTGACGCTGATCTGAATATATTAGCCGAAGGCCCAACCATTGCCATTCATCAAAGTGATGAACTACTTGATGGTATGGATGAGTGGTGTACAACTCAGCATGGCAAATCAGGGCTTACAGCGCGTTGTAAGGCAAGTACTTTCGATGAAGCTTATGCCGTTGATCAAACCCTCGCGTTTTTAAAGCAATGGGTGCCAGCGGGTGCTTCACCTATGTGTGGTAACTCGATTGGCCAAGACCGTCGTTTTATGAATAAGTATATGCGTGAGCTTGAAGACTTTTTTCATTACCGTAATTTAGATGTAAGTACTATTAAAGAACTTGCTCGTCGTTGGAAACCAGATGTATTGGCTCAAGTGAATAAAAAAGGGTCACATTTAGCGTTAGACGACATTAAAGATTCGATTATGGAATTAAAGGTTTACCGAGAAAAGTTTTTTAATTTATAAAAAATACTTGCAAAGCACCCTAATTATTGTAGAATCCTGCCCCGCTTAAGACGATAACCCCCGCGGGGTTAGTGTGTTTGAGCTTAAGTTAAAGATTCAAGATGAAAGGTTAAAGGAACAAGGTTTAATATTGATAGAACCTAGAACCTAGAACCTAGAACCTAGAA